>JAJZDO010000189.1 GCA_021805955.1 Acidobacteriota bacterium | reverse complement strand
GCTCAATCGGCGTCTGGTGACGCAAATCAGACTGCTGCCGTACATCGTAATTTGGCGGACGGTGTAAATGTTGAGCTTTCGTTTTTGCAGCCATCCAGCCGCCCATCCGCCAAAAACCCCACCGGAATTTCCAAGGAAAAACGGAATCCAGCCAAGGACTCCAATCTGTGTCAGCGACATGTGACGAACGCTGTACAGGTAGCTCGGAATCCAATACCAATAAAATTGCATCACCGGGCCGATCAGAAATCTGCACATCATGACCGCCCATGCCGACGACTGCTTCAACAGGGCACTCACCGGTATCTGTGTCGATCCTTCTTCCAGTAACGCTGAAGCTTTATGGTGGGGATAGACGTACCACCAGAGGGGAACCCAGATAGCACCAAGAAGCGCGGGAACCACAAACGCTGCCCGGAACCCATATCGCTGCATCAGAAAGACAATCAGCGGTGGCGCAACCGTGGCCCCGATCATGCTTCCGCTATTAAAGATGCCGATGGCAAGTGTCCGCTGGTCCCTGGAAAAGAAGCGGGACACGGCCTTCATTCCACCTGGGTAATTGCCTGCCTCGCCCGTCCCCATCCATAAGCGGGTCGCCCCCAGTTGAAATCCTGTGCGGGTGAAAACTTGGGAACCTGTCGCCGCCGACCACAACAACACAGCTGCGGCCAGGCCAAGGCGCGCTCCGATGCGATCCATCAACCATCCCATCGGAAACTCGCTCGACATCATGCCGAATTGCAGGGCGGCGACGATTCTTCCATACGCTTCGTTGGAGAGATGGTAGCTGACTCGCAGCACGGGAGCCAACACAGACAGAGTCTGGCGGTCGATAAAGTTAATGACTGTTATGGAGAAGATCAGGGCCAGTACGACCCATCGCCGGGCCGATTTCGTTGGCGCCTCAGAGGTGTCCGTCTCCTCCTCTGGGAAGTTAGGTTGATTACCCGGCAATCCTGCCTCCGACCCACATCACGGAACGATCACTTTCGCGAGCCACCATCACGCTACTGGCCCGGCTTGCTCAAACGCAGCAGTACAACTCCATGTCGCGGCACGATCGCCGTGGAGTGGTCGTTCACAATACCCAGATCCGTGTGGTTCCACACATCGCGCACTGTTGCCTGCCCCTGCCAGCCTATGCTTGCCAGTTCCAGAGTCATGCTCGCCGCTTCGCTGGTTCGGTTGAACAGTCCGACGGCCATTGCGCCGCCCTGTAAAGGTTTCGTCCAGACTTCCAGCGGGCCGGTGGCGTGGGCCCGGTCCCCCTGCTTGCCCAGCGGGTCCTGATCGATGGCGATCACTTCCTTATTCATCAGGATGCTCCTCGTGACTGCAGACATCTGAGTGAGATCGTTGCCGGCAATCAGAGGCGCTGCAAGGATTGCCCACAGAGTGAAGTGGGTGCGTTCCTCGTCCGGCGTCATGCCGCCATTGCCTACTTCGAGAATGTCGGGATCGTTCCAGTGGCCCGGACCCGCGTAGCGAGAGAGCCCCGCCTCACGGAATCCAATGGAAGTCATGCGGCCATAATTGTCGCTGATGTCGCCTGTGGTCCGCCACAGGTTTCCGCCCACCTCCGGACCCCATTCCCACACCTTTCCCCAGCCGTATTGGCACATGCTGAAGACGATCGGACGACCCGTAGCCAGCAAATCCTGATGCATCGTTTGGTAGGCAGCCTTCATTATGGCGTCTGATTTTTGCAGGTCGCCATTCGATTCCCGCTGCATGATCCCGCGAAAGCTGCATAGGTCGTACTTCAAATAATCCACTCCCCACGAGGCAAACATCTTGGCATCCTGCGCTTCATGGCCATAACTCGCGGGTGCCCCTGCGCAGGTTGTCGGTCCAGGCCCGGTATAAAGACCGAATTTCAGTCCTTTGGAGTGGATATAGTCTCCCAGCGCTCTCATATCCGGGAAGTTGGGATTGGGATGAAGAACACCGGACGCATCGCGATATCCTTCCCAGCCGCCATCGATATTCACATAGACGTACCCTGCGTCCCGCATACCGCTGGAGACCAGCGCGTCCGCCTGCGCGCGCACCTGCGCATCGGAGATGTCATGATGAAAATGGTTCCAGGTGCTCCATCCCATCGGAGGAGTGACCGCCAAAGTTCCGGTCTGAGCAGTGGCATATCCCAGGCTAAGGCAGAAGATGCTGACAGTCTGGATCAGGAATCGGTTTTTCATTTTGGGAATCTCACCTCAGGCGCACCATCGACACTGCTATTCAGTGTGGAAACTATCCGAGCTTGTCGTACCACGGGCTTGCGAATTTCAGAATTCGATTGATCTGCTCGATATTGTTGGCACCCTCGGTGTTCAACCAATCTTCGAATGCAGCGGCTCCTTGTTTCACGAAGATCGGTACCCCGTCTTGCCATGTCGCGCGCCCGCAGAGGACCCCGTTGAACTGTATCCCGCACTCCACCGCGAGCTCCAGCGTTTCAAGAAACACCGGGCTGGTCACTCCAGCGGATAAATACACGAAAGGCAGACGTGTCGAGGCCGCCGCTGCACGCAAATGTTCCATCGCTTCCGCGCGTGTATAGGCCTTCTCCCCCTTGTACGCCTGCGTACCTTCGACAAACTGCATCTGCACTGGAACCTCCACCTTCAGAACGTCCGCGCCATATCTCTCTCGACTGAACTCTTGCATTGAGCGAAGGACTATTTCCGGCTTCCGCTTGGCGTACGCCAGCCCTTTTTCATCCTCCCCATGCACGTCATATCCGACAAACTCAAGAAACAGTGGAATGTCATTTGCACGGCACTCCGCGCCGACGCGTTCGATCCAGGCATGCTTCTGCTCATTGATCCAGGCATCTTCAAACGGCGTGTAATACACCAAAATCTTGATGCTATCCGCGCCCGCCTCCTTCAGGCGAAGTACAGACCATCCTTCCGTCGCGGTGGGCAGTCGCTCAGGATGATCGACGGTGTAGCCTGCTTTTTCATATGCCAGCAGCAAGCCTTTGCCATGAATGTGCTTGGTCGCAGACAACCCATATTGCACGTCCAACAGGATTGAGGAAGCATGCTGGGTCAACGCCGCGGCAACCAATTCTTTGAATTGCACCATCATGGAATCGGGTGGTTCGCCTACGCCCAGTTCCTTCGCCAGCATATTTTTCAACAGACCGCGCTGATCCATCGCTGCTGCCGCAATCACACCGCGCTCGTCCGACACGGCCTTCAATCCCGCGATTTTACCGGGAGTCAGCTTGCTCGACATTGTTGTTCTCCTGCTCTTCCAGATCGTTCAAGAATATATAGTCTTGGATCGCGCGGGCCAACTTCGCCCGATTCAGTGCATCGAGCTCAAATTCCTTCCGGACATAGTCGGCAAAGTCCTTCACGTTTTCTGGCTTCGGTCAACAGGCCCACACTGAATATATTTACGGCGGTAGATATATGTCAATCGATTGCGGGTGATTATACAAACACGCTAGAGGTCTTGAAGTAAGGAACTTGTGGTAAATGTGTCAAGTTTTAAGCCGCCAGTTTTGCCTTGTCGGCCCAGACTTTGATTTCCAGTTCAAGTTTATCGAAACAGCGTCGGAGAGCTGCGTT
>JAJZDO010000894.1 GCA_021805955.1 Acidobacteriota bacterium | reverse complement strand
GCGACGGGCCTGGGCGACATCGTGGGTGACCCAGACGCAGGTCATGTTTCGCTCGCGAACCAGGGTGGCGAGCAGGCGTTCAATCTCTTGTTTGGAGACGTCGTCGAGGGCGGAGGTGGGCTCGTCCAGCAGCAGGACTTCGGGCTGGTTGGCCAGGGCGCGGGCGATGGAGATTCGCTGGGCCTCGCCGCCGGAAAGGGTGGCGACATCGCGGTCTTGATAGCCAGCCATGCCGACTTGCTGGATCAGGTCAGCCACCTGGGAGTCGTTCAAGATGATTCCGTGCTGCGCGGGACCGTAGCGAACATTGGCGGCGGCCGCGCCGGGAAATAAATAGGCCTGCTGCATGACCATGCCGACGCGACGGCGCAGATTTCGAGGATCCATTTCGCGGGTGTCTGCGCCTTGCAACAGCACCGCGCCGCTGGAGGGTTCATCCAGCCGGTTCAGCATTCGGAGCAGGGTGCTTTTGCCGGCTCCGCTGGGACCCAGGACGGCGAGCACCTGCCCCTGGTCGAGACGAAAGCCGATATTGCGCAGCAGAGATTTGGGGCCACCCGGCTGATCGAGGGTTCGCGACAGGTTCCTGGCTTCCAATACGGCTGCGTTTGTCGTCAAGGATTGTCCCCGGTGGTGTAATCAGATTGGGGCGGGATCTTTACTTGACCGGCGTCTCACCCCTGGGCGCGTAACCGCTGCCGCGCACGTCGCCCGTCCATTCGCTCCATAGTCAGTTAGACGAAGCAAGCCCTAGAAACATATAACTATTTCGGGCTGGATCAGTAAGCTCCGGCTTTGACTTTCTTCATCTCTTCCATCAGCGGCGGCACAATGTCGAAGAGGTTCGCCACCACACCGATGTCGGCAATCTCGAAGATTGGGGCTTCGGCATCTTTGTTGATGGCGATAATGGTGCGCGAGCCTTTCATGCCGACGATGTGCTGGATGGCTCCGCTGATGCCAAGCGCGATGTAGAGTTTGGGCGCAATCGTCTGGCCGGAACTGCCGACCTGCCGATCCAGCGGCAGCCAGCCCGCATCGCAAATGGGCCGCGAGGCGGCGATGTCGCCACCCAGCAGTTTTGCCAGCTCTTCCGCCATCGCCAGATTTTTCTGTTCCTTGATGCCGCGGCCGACCGCGACGATAGCCTCCGATTGAGAAAGATCGACGGCCTGCCTGGCTTCTCTGAAAATTTCGTGCGGCTGCACGCGAATCACGCCATCCGGCACTGTCACCTGGAGAGTTTCCACCGGCGCCGTTCCGACTTCCGCCGCGTCGCCGCGAAATGCCGCGTTCTGAAACGTCGCCATCCACAGCGGTCCCGCATCGCTGAAGGACACGTCCGCGGCAAATTTCCCCTGGAACATTTGACGGGTAAATAGCAGCTTGCCGTTTTCGTACTTGTAGCCGACAGCATCCGGAATGACTGTCTTGCCCAGCGCCAGAGCCAGGCGAGGAGCGAAGTCGCGCACCTGATAGGTGTGCGGCATCAGCACCAGCTTTGGCTGCCTGCCGGCGAGAAATTCCTTCAGTACATGGACGTAGGCATCAGAGGTGTACGCCGCCAGTTGAGGAGATTCGATGGCATATACCTTCGCCGCTTTTTTGGCCGCCAATTCTTCTTCAATCGCCGCGATGTCGTGGCCGAGCACGGCGATCTCCACCTGCCAGCCGGTTTCTTTGGCGATGGCCTGCGCGGCAGCGACGGTTTCCAGTGAAACACGGTTCAGCTTCGACTGCTGCTGCTCGGCGAGAACCAGAATGGTTTCAGGCATAGGGCTAGAAGTCACAACATAGCATCGGGTTCAGGATCCGCATCGCCAAATGTCGAAGTGAGGAATCCAGACAAAACCGCCTGATACACACGACCCTCGCCCTCTGGATTCTTCGCTACGCTCAGAATGACGCACCCTATTTTGGACTACAGCAACCGTGAACCGGCCTCTAGTCAAACTCTGGACTGCCTTTGCGCAGCGCGGTTCCGACCGTCAGGCAGGTGATCGAAAGCGTGCCGGCAATAATCATGTAATACCCCATGGGATGAATCCAGCCGGGGCCGTAGGTAAAATCCTGACCAGCCCACACGGTCAGCAACGTGGCCATGATCCCCAGGATTCCGCCCATAACTTGCAGCATCAAGCCGCGAAAGCGGCGCTTGTCGAGTGCGACCACCTGGTCAGGCGTCAGGCTACGCTCTTCCGGAGGCAATAACATGTTTGGCATCGATTTGTGTTCTCCTTGCAATTCTTTACTTTACGACGGGAAGGCGAGTTACCCGTGTCCGCAATTCCACGCAACATTATTAAATCACGCGAAGCTCGTTGCGAAGTATGTCGACCAACTTTTTCGCAATCTCCGTCGGCGAGCCCTGCAGCATTTCTGTCGTTTTTTGCTTCGTCGGTACGTACAGCCGTTCGATCGTTTGCAAATTCGTTCCCAGCTTGCCTTCCAGATGGGTCCGCGTCAACTGCTGGAGCGGTTTGTTTCTGGCCTGTTTGATGCCCATCAAGGTGGCATAGCGCAATTTATTGATCCCGCTTTGGATGGTGAGCACGCAGGGCAGCGGCATATCCATCCATTGATACTGTCCCGCCTCCAGCTCACGCTTTAGGCGCAGGCCAGACTCCGTTTTTTCGATGCCGATGATGATGGTGGCGTGGGGCCAGCCGAGAAGCTCCGCCAGCAAAACACCGGTTTGGGCAAAGCCGTAATCGTCGGATTGCAGGCCGGTAAAGATCATGTCGAAGGACTGGCCTTCAATGGCCACCGCAATGGCGCGGGCGGTGCTGACGGCATCCAGGGTGACGAAGGAATCGTCGGCAAGATGAATGGCGCGGTCGGCCCCCTTGGCCAGGGCCTCGCGCAGCACCTGCTGTGAGCGGGGCGGCCCTACCGTGATGACGACCACTTCGCCGCCGTGTTTCTCTTTCTGCTGTAAGGCTTCTTCCAGGGCGTAGGCGTCCGGCTCGTTCACTTCATAGGGAACGTCCTCGCGGATCCAGGTACCCGCCTCATTCAGCTTGAGCGGGGCGTCCTTCTGCGGGACCTGCTTGATGCAAACGAGGATTTTCATATGCTTTCAGGCGACTGGGCTAGTGTATCGAAGTGCCTGCGCCGTGGTCGAGCGGTAAAACGGCGAGTGACTGCACGCGTCAGCTAGTTTTGCGACTCAAGCATTCCGTATTCGAGGAACAGCTTTTGAAGCTGTACGGAGTTAATCAACTCCAATCCAACCCTTTGTCCAAACTCTCGCGCCTGCACTGTGAAATCCGACGTAGTGATGAAGATGCCTTTCACGGCGTTGTCAGCTTTGACCGCGCCATAGAAATCCCTCACTGTGGGCGCTCCAACAAGGTTATCGGGTGTGAATCGTTTGCACTGGAACAAATAGCGTCCCCCGAAGATTGGCTTATCGAGCATGGCGATAATGTCGATTCCGCCATCTCCAGAGGTTTTTGTCATTTCTGCGTGAAATCCCATTCGAGAGAGCAGGACTGCAACCAGTCGCTCAAACTCTTGCCCTGATAAATGCTGCAATTCTTGCAGTTTCACTCCGGCAAGGGAATCGAGGATTCCTGCTATACCTGAA
>JAJZDO010000428.1 GCA_021805955.1 Acidobacteriota bacterium | reverse complement strand
ATTGTGAAGCAGCCAGACTCTCGCACGAGAGCGGCTGCGGTTATACACTCCGGGTCGGTTGCAACCTCTTTGCGATAGAACCGGTAGCTCTCTTCGTCAGGAAACGTGAACATCGCGATGGCGACGTCGGTTGGACCATCGTATCCTAGGCCCGGGAAGCTCGGACCCACTTCGTCTGGATTAGTCCTCGGTATGAAATATCCATAATGGATGCCACCGTACCGTTCGATGAGCTGCATCCATGTGCGTGCGTAGGTTTCAAACGCGCCAAGTTGGGCAAGATCGAGCGTGTACCGAATCTGACACGTCACTGGCTGACTGTTGGCCATTGCTTTTCTCCGTATGCCTTCAAGTCTGGCATAGGTAACAAGAAGTCGGCTTGCGTTTACTCCTCGCAAACGACTCCAAATCTCGCCTGGTGACAACAGGCCGAGTCACCTTCAGCCCAATATGAGGCATATTCCTATGTTTCGGGTGGTTTGCCCGCGATAGAAGGTTATGAAAAGCTTCCGAAGAATCCGTCTTTCGTTTTGCAATTGAACGACTCATCAATTGCGATTTCAATCTGGCAAACTGCCGACTTCTGCCTCCATTTTCGATTGTCTGCCATTGCAGATAGAATCGGCGCATGATTGCCCATCTGCGCGGACTCGTGCTCACTAAAACCCCCCAGAGCGTCGTGGTCGAAGCCGCTGGCGTCGGCTATGAAGTGGCCATCAGCATACCCACATTTACCGCGCTGCCTGCGGAAGGGAAAGAAGTCTCTCTACTCATCTACACCCACGTCCGGGAAGATGCGCTGGCGCTTTTTGGGTTTATGAGCAGGACGGAAAAACGATTGTTTGAAAAGTTGCTGGCCATCAGCGGCATCGGCCCCAAACTCGCCATCACGGTGCTCAGCGGGCTGCCGCCAGAGCGCCTGATCGCCGCCATCCACGGACAGGACCACGCCACCCTGACCCGCATCCCCGGAGTGGGCAAAAAGACCGCCGAAAGAATTGTCCTGGAACTGAAAGACAAGATGGAAGACCTGGGTCCGACGTCCATCGCCGGGGTCGCCACGCCGATTTCAGAGGACGTCTTGTCCGCGCTGGTCAATCTGGGCTACCAGCGCCCGTCCGCCCAAAAAGGCATCGAGACCGCCATCGCCCGAGACGCCGACGCTGCCAAAGATTTCGAGACCCTCTTCCGCGCTGCGATGGCCGCCATGAAATGAGTGGAGGTTGCATCCAATTCCCGCGCTCAGATCGCGGAAGATCGGCGCGATTCATTTGCCCGCTCGATTATGGCGTTGATCTCGGCCCCCAGCAGCAGCATCAGCCCGCTGATATAAAACCACGTCAACAGGACGATCACTGCGCCGAAAGCGCCATACGTCGTTGCATAGTTGTTGAAAAAACGCAGATAGATGCGAAAGGCGATCGACACCGCCAACCATCCGACGATCCCCACCATCGCGCCGGGCGTGATCCATCTCCACCTGCTGTTGTTTTTGGAAGGCCCCCAGCGATAGGTCAGGGAAAACACCAGCGACAGAACGAGCAAGGACGCGGACATCTGGACCAGCTTCCAGGCAATCAACGCAGTGGGATTGACCAGGACCGCGTTGATCAGCAATTTGGCCAGGTAGTCGCCGAACGTCAGCACCAGCAATCCGCAGCAAACCAGCACGAAGAAGATCAGCGTCAGCGTCGCCGCGATCAGCTTCGCCTTCCAAAACGGCCTCGTCTCCTTCACCCGATACACGACATTCAGCGTGCTCTGCGCGGAAGACATTCCATACGTGGCCGACCACAAGGCCACAATCGCGCCGAAGGCAAGATTGCCCGTGTTGCTGGCACGCGTGGTTGCCGTGAACGCCGTATCGACCATGCCGAAGGCCACCGGAGGAATCACTTTGGCCAGGTAAATCATCAGCTCCAGGTTCAGTTCCTGCTTGTGCCTGACAAAGATGCCGAACATGGCGGAGAGAAAAATCAACGCCGGAAACAAGGCGAAGAAGAAGTAATAGGCCAACTCCGCCGACCGGTCCAGAATGTCGTCCTCATTGGCCGAGGCCCATAAGTCCCCGATCAGCCGCTTCCACGACAGGCCTCCCAGCGAAAAGCTGCCGCGGATCGAGTCGCGCCAGAACTGCAAAGCCGCGTTCCGCATCTTTTTGAATGTCTTCCCTGCAAACCCTGTCACATCGCCTCAAATAAAAGCCTGTTCGCAATAGAAAGCTGATGGAGGTTCCATAGAGATCGGAACAACCGGGGCCGGCGAGCATTTCATTAGGATGGCGATACGGCGGAAAAAGCTGGATTGCGGTGGCTGTATTGCTCCACAAAATAGCCGACGATTCGAAATCCCACTATTCGACATGTCCTCGCGCTTATCTGTGTCTCATCATGCCGTGCGAGGACGCCCCGTCGAGCACCGCAAGCAGTTGGCGCGCCGGCTGCGGGCAGCCGAAATAGTATCCCTGGAACAACGGGCAACCGCGCTCAATCAAAAACGAGAACTGTTCCGCCGTTTCAATGCCTTCAGCAACCACGCCCAGTCCCAACTGGCGGGCAATCGCAAGGATTGTGTCGATCAGTACCGCATGGCTGGGATCGTTCGGCGCGGACTGGACAAAGCTGCGGTCGATCTTCAGCTCGTCCAGCGGAAGCTTCTGCAGATAAAACAGGCAGGAGTATCCCGTGCCGAAGTCGTCGATGGAAATCCGCACGCCCAGCGCCCGCAACTCCTTCATGGTGGAGACCACATCGTCCATGTTGGAAAGGAACTGGCCCTCCGTCACCTCCAGCGTCAACCGGGAGGCGGGCGCTCCCGTTTCCCTCAGAATGCATTTCAACTGCTGGACAAATCCCATCTGACGCAGTTGCCGGGGACTCACATTCACCGACAGTCCGAGTTCCATGTTGCGATATTCCGGCTGCGACAACAGACGGCAGCTTTCCCGCAATACCCATTCCCCGATGGCGAGGATGCTCCCGCTCTCTTCCGCCAGCGGGATAAAGACGGCGGGCGACACCATGCCCAGCTCGGGATGTTTCCAGCGCAGCAGCACTTCTGCTCCCGCCAGTTGGCCCTGCGCATTCGCCTTGGTCTGCAGATAGAGGGAAAACTCGTCCCGGTCCAGCGCGCCGCGCAGCGCCTGGTCGAGCGCCAGGCGCTCGCTCAACTCCGTGGCCATGAAATTTTCGAACATGCAGACATGGTCGCGCCCAGATTCCTTGCTGCGGTATAACGCGATGTCGGCATGGCGCAGCACCTCCTGCGCATCCACCTGCTCCGGCGCGGGAAAAAGCGCAATACCCTGGCTGGCGGAGATCGAGATCGCTCCAGTTTCGAGTGTCGCAGGTTCGGAAAGTCGGGTGCGGATCTTCTGGGACACATGGCGCGCCGCCATCGTGGCCGCTTCCGCGCTTTCGCCCAGGTCTTCGAGGATCACGACAAATTCGTCCTCGCCATAGCGGGCCACCGTGTCGCTGGCCCGCAACTCTTCCACCAGCCGCTGGCCAATGTGCTGCAGGAATTCGTCGCCCGCCTGATGGCCGTGGGTATCGTTCACCAGCTTGAAACGGTCTAGGTCCAGGAACATGG
>JAJZDO010001118.1 GCA_021805955.1 Acidobacteriota bacterium | reverse complement strand
GATGTCCCCTTGCGGCGACTGGCCAAGCCGGAAGAAGTTGCGGACGCCATTCTCTGGCTGGCCTCCGAACGCGCCGCCTACATTACCGGACAAACCATTCTGGTGGACGGAGGCGTCTATCGTGGCCTTTGAATTTACAGGATGTTCTATCGCAAGCAGGGAGACTGTGGATGACAGATCGGCCTGCCATGAAAGGTTTTGTGTCCTTCACCGGCCTGCAAGCGTCTCTTTAAAGGAATTCAATTCGACGGACGTCGAAGCGGCATGCGGCGGAATAAAGGGTGAAAAAGAATGGGCAAATTAGACGGCAAAGTCGCGGTGATTACGGCCGGCACGTCGGGGATGGCGCTCGCAACGGCGAAGCTGTTCGTGCAAGAGGGCGCGTACGTTTTCATCACGGGCCGGGGGCAGGAGAAGCTCGACACGGCTGTGAAAGCGATCGGCAAAAACGTGACCGGGGTGCGGGGCGATTCGGCGAACCTCGCCGACCTGGACCGGCTCTACGAGACCGTGAAGAAGGAAAAGGGCCATATCGATGTGCTGTTCGCGAGCGCAGGACGTGGCGCGTGGGCAACGATCGGCGCGGTGACCGAGGAGCAGTTCGATTCCGTCTTCGATTTGAATGTGCGAGGCACGCTGTTCACGGTGCAAAAGGCCCTGCCGTTATTTCGCGATGGCGGTTCCATTTTGATGAATGGATCGATCGCCAGCATTAAAGCCATGCCGGGAAGCAGTGTTTACAGCGCCAGCAAGGCGGCGGTGCGCGCATTCGCGCGGACCTGGCTGCTTGAGTTGAAGGACCGCGGAATCCGTGTAAATGTGTTGAGTCCCGGACCGATCGACACCCCTGGAATGCAGTCGGTGCCTGCTGAAGTCAAGGAGCATTTCCGCTCGATGATTCCTCGCGGCGAGCTTGGCCGCTCGGAAGAGATCGCAACCGCTGCCCTGTTTCTGGCCTCCGACGATTCAAGCTTCGTGAATGGCGTCGAGCTGTGTGTGGATGGCGGTCTGTCGCAGGTGTGACGCCACGAGCTTTTCCGTCGAGAAAAACTGCACTTCATTGAACTGCGAGAGTTCACAGCAATAGCGAAAATGCCCCAGCCTCTGGGGCATTTCGGCGTCATTGGCTGGCTGGTGGAGTCGAGAAGTCGAACATCGTCATCAGGTCGCCGACGGCCGGGCTGTTGCCCGGAACGTAGGCGCTGTTCGAACTACTGGTCGGATTGGGCAGATTGTCCCTGCTCCTCTGCGATAAAGGCCGGAGTCCCCAGTTTTTCTCGATGAACTTCAGCAGCGAAGCATGGTCGCCGTAAGTGTGATCCACGTATCCATGTTTCGCGTAAGGCGAGACTGCGATCAGCGGAATTCGCGGTCCGTCCCCGAAGAAGTCGATGGGCTGGATGTAACCGGAGTCGTACGTGCCGCCAGACTCGTCCGTTGTGATAAAGATGACCGTCGTGTTGTATAACTCCGTTTGAGCTTGGACCGTCGTTACAAGCTTTTTGAGAAACGCCTCGTACAGGATGGGGATGGAGGAACCGGGATGACCGTCCAGCACTGTATCTGGCTTGATGAAAGAGACTGCGGGCAATGTGCCGTTCTGCAGGTCGCTATAGAAATCGGTCAACCCCTGGATGTTGTTTCTCAACCCGGTGGTCATGATCGCACTTGAATACTCGAATGGATTGCAAATGTCACAGAAAAAATAAGATAGCGGGCCTGTGTGATACCCCTCGCCGTAATATCTCCACGAGATGCCGGCAGCCGAAAGTTCTTCGCCGATGGTGGGGGTGACAGAAGGCCCGACGCTGTAGGTCTGGTCGGCGCGCAAGGTCCCGTCGAGCACATACGCGGGATATTGATTGTTCACCAGGTAGTACGCCCCAGGCTCGCAATTGCCGGAGTTGTAGGGCTTATACGGCAGCACGTTGAGGTAATCCATAATGCCTTTTACGCCTGGCTGGGTCGGGTCTGAGCAGTTGGTATAGGAGGCATTGCTGGTATTGGCGGTATCGGCATTCGCGAAGCCCTCCTGCTTATACCAGTTGTTCGAACCCGGATACGGGTCCGGATCCTCCACCTGTGATGCAACGGGAGTAGCGGGATTTCCGTTTGCATCGCGATACACCAGGACATCGGCCGTCCCGATGGTAATGGAGTTTGGCCCCGTACCGCCCATGATGAACTGGTGGTAGTTGTCGCTCAATGTATATTGGTCGGCTAAGGATGCCAGGTAGGGTGCGTCTCCGCCGGCCATGTTGTAAAAACCCATGGAGACAGATCCCTGCCACGTGGACTGGTCGGTGAACGGCGACGGCGGGGGCGTGTTCTCTTTCTCCAGCAGAATCGGACCCCAGCCCACAGTCGTCGCCACCCACGGATAAAGATCGTGCATGCAGCCGCTCGGATTGGCGCTCGTCATGGTGGCGACACTGCAGTCGTTCTGCTGCCACATCTGATGGAAGCGATGCATTGGATCGCCCGCAGTGTCGGAATACTCAATGTATTTTGTCAGCGGAAATGGACCATTCGGGATAGTGGCGGGAAAACGAGAATCCCGAAAGAAAAGTAACTGGGGAAAAATGCCTCCGTCTGACAGCAGCGATTGGTCGCTGTCCAGCAACCCTGGCTCGTAGGTGACAGCCGGCCCATCCAGCAGCGTGAAGGGGAGGACAGTCGTGGCGGGCGACATTTCGCGAGCACCGACTGTCGTATTGGGCTGGGGAAGAGTGGCGAAGCTCCCGGTCTGCGCCGGGCTGATTTGAAACACGCTGGTATCTGACGCCGTATGCTGTGCCCCAAGCGCAAAGTTCGGTCCTGGAGCGCCGGTGGGCGCAACCACAATGCCCTCGGAGAGAAGATTGAAAACGTGCTGCGTCGGGTCCTTGGGCTGATACGTCGCAAAGAGATTGTCGAAGCTCCGATTCTCCCCGATCACGATGATCACATGTTTCAGGGGGGTCGCTGTGGTCGGGCCTAAGTTGGTGATTGTGCTACCGCATCCTGCCAATCCCAGGATGCAGGCCAGTGCGAACACACTTAATTTGCAAGATGAACCGGGGACAGACACTCGCATCGTTTCTCCGATTGAGGGCGCAAGCCAGTGCGGATTTCGAACTTGCGCCGACATCTGGCGATCGTCTCAATCTGCCGCTGCAATTTATGCGAGACATCTTAGCATGGCGTTGCACCGCTGCAATCAAAAAAACGGCCAGCACCCAACCATCGGCAATATCCAATCGAATTCACGCAAAGTTCGCGCTAGACCAGTTTTCGTGCTGGTGTATACCACCGCGAAGATGACCGCGCATCCGTTCCTTAAAGAACGGATGCACCTGATAGTTGCGCGAAGTCTATAGCAGCAGGAAAACTGATCTAATCCATCCCCTCCCGTGCGCCTTTCCAAAGATCGATCCCGCCATCCTGCGCGTGAACGTCAATGGCCACCAACTCCTCATCCGAAAATTGGAGGTTGTTGACCGCATCGAGAGAGTTGTCCAGTTGTTCGACATTCCGCGCGCCGATCAGCGCCGACGTCACTCTCGGATCGCGCAGCACCCAGGCAATCGCCATGCTAAGATGTCTCGCATAAA
>JAJZDO010000395.1 GCA_021805955.1 Acidobacteriota bacterium | reverse complement strand
CTCGCTTACCCCCAGTGGCAGCCCGATCCACGACCTCCTCCAACGAGGAAATCAAAATATATTGTCTACACCCTCGGAGTCATGGGCTGCGGTTTGGGCAACTTCCGGTTCGGCCCCCAGTTCAAACCGGGTTCGAATTTCGGCAATCGTGCGGCGATTCCAGACTGCGACTGCCGTGGCGCCGACCAACGCCGATCCAATCATCAGCAAAACCGTCGACCAGGCGGAACCGGCACCCTCGCTTACGGCTGAACTCGCTTTCAATTGGTTGGCTCGCTGGGTTGGAGACGCCTTGCGTGCTCGTTTGGACAGAAATCCGGGAAACCTCATGATACTCCTTGCCTTGGATCGCGTGCCATTTCGCGGGAAACTCTTAAAATCATGAATACTGTTTATTATGAATGATTTATCTCGTATAAATGTCAAAGATGAGTGAGCGACTGTCGGCGTAGAAGTGCAATTTCTATGAAATTTGGGATGTCATTTTGAAAAAATATATGAAAAATGATGGTTTTTCCGAATCTCGGCCTGTTTATGTGTCATCATATAACTGTAAAGAGAGTGAACCTTAGCTCAAATATATGGGCTCCTCTCTGCAAGTTGCGTCACTGGCCTCCCGGCACGAGCAAATCACCGTTCGTGCCGTCTTTTTTTGCGGTGTGAGCCAGCCACTTTTCACATCGGTCGCATCCAATCCATTCCTGTCCCAATCGCTGATTTGGCTTACTTGACGCGTCGCTTCTGCGTGTACATGGAGGCGTCGGCTTTGGCGCACAGTTCCTCTGCGGTCTGCGCGTCGTCCGGGTAAATAGCCACCCCGATGCTGGCGCCCGCGCGCAATGTCACTTCCCCCAGGACGATCGGCTCATTGAGATCTCCTGCGAGCTTTCCAGCCAGCACGGTAGCACCATGGGGTTGCAGCAAATCCGAAACAACGACCAGGAATTCATCGCCGCCGGCGCGTGCGATCGTGTCGGCCTTGCGGACCCGCATCTGCAGCCGCGTGGCGACGATCCGCAGCACTTCATCCCCTACCGGATGTCCGTAAGTGTCGTTGATCTGTTTAAAGCTGTCCAGATCGATCAGCAGGACCGCGACGCGCGCTTCATTCCGCTCGGCGCGTTCGATGGCCTTGGTCAGGCGGTCGTCCAGCAATCGGCGGTTGGGCAATCCTGTCAGCGGATCGTGCAGCGCGAGATGCTCGGTGCGATCGATCTGCTCTTCCAGCAGGGTCAGCACAATCCCGATCGCTACAATGTATTTCGGAATGTTCCAGACCGAATCCTGGATATGGACGTCCGGTCGCAGTTCCGCTATCGACAAGGAGATTGGGAAGACAAACGCCCATACGACCAAACCTGCCACTGCCGTGATGGATCCCGTAGTCCGGCGGGGAAAATTTCTCCAGTATTGAATGCCGGCCAGCATGTATACCGCAAACAGAATGCATTCCAGGCCATATTCGGCGTGTCCGCGGTAGACGAAAAATGCTAGGACCGCCGCCAAGCCCAGACACGAAACCGCATAGATGTTGCGCTCTGCAGTGGGTCTTTCCCTCTCTGGAAACATGACCGCCGCGACGGAAACCGGAAGAATGGCAATGACCGCGTAGTAAGCGGCAGACGATTCGATCCCGGCATAGAGAAGAATGACGTAAAGCACGGTCGCTGCAACGCCGACGCTCGCGATCCACTGCAGCCGGCGGGTAAAGTTGCCTCCACCGGCGGCATAGATGAACGCCACCGCGGCCAACTCCAGGGTGATGGCGGAAATCGCCAGCACGACCATCTGCAGAGCGCCAGGATTGCCGGCGAAGAGTTGAACCGCGAAATGCAGCAGGATGAGGACCCAGCCGATCAACCAGGCGTGCAGTTGCCGTTCGGATCGCCGGCGCAAGATCGACCAGAATACATATACCAGCACAGTCAATGCTAAAAGATCCGGCAAAGGCTTCATGTTCAGCATAGGTAGCGTTTCTCTGCTCGACACTTTTGCGTAAGCGCCCGCGCTTTCATATCGAAATAGAACGTGCCGGGACACGCCCAGACGCGAAATCTCAAGGTTCGCAAACTATGGTATCCGTCGTCCTTGCATTGTGGACGGTTAGTTTGTGTGTAGGATGCATATTTTTCGATTTTGATTAACAGTCATTCAACAACTGAGTTACCGTCACTACGCTCTGCGCCTCAAAGTCTTCTCCGTATCGTGAGGCGCCAACCGTAAAGGATCGGCACCGAGACGCCAGGATGGGCCGCACAGAAGTGCAATCGGGGAAGCCTGAGTGTTCTTCTGGATTGTTGTCGGATAGATGTCGGTCCATCGACCTGCCAGATTGAATCAGATTCTACCTCACGTGTTCTGACGGGTTTATGGGACAATGATTAGTCTGCCTGGACCCCTTATGAATTCCAACCTGCTTCGCTCCGCCTTGATCGCTTTGTCCCAGAACCGTCCCCTGCGCCGTTTTGCGGAAAGCTCGCGCGTGGGACGGCAAATGTCCGGCCGCTTTATCGCCGGAATGTCGGTGGCCGATGTTTTGCTAGCCGCTGAAGCCTTGAACCGCGAAGGAATACCCGTTTCGCTCGATAGCCTGGGCGAAAATGTGTACACCGAGCAGGAGGCCCATCATTCCGCGGACATCTATCATCAGCTGCTCGATGCGATCCAGCAACGCGGCCTGCAGGCAAACGTCAGCCTGAAGCTGACCCAGATGGGCATGGATCTGGACCCGGAGTTGGCGCGGGGCATCACTACCGAATTGGTGGATCATGCCGCGGCTGCCGACACCTTTGTCCGCATCGATATGGAAGGCACTCCCTACACCCAGGCCACCATCGACATGACGCGGGCGATCCACAATACCCCCAATCGCGCTGGACGCGTCGGGACCGTCATGCAGGCCTATCTCTATCGCTGTGAAGAGGACATCCGGACCCTGCTGGCCGATCGCATCCGCATCCGGCTGTGCAAGGGCGCCTACAAAGAGCCGCCAGAGCTCGCCTTCCCGCAAAAAAAAGATGTCGACAAGAACTACGTCAAACTGATGAAGATTCTGCTGACCAGCGGCGTCTACCACGGCATGGCCACGCACGACGAGGCGATCATCCGGGCGACCAAGCACTTTGTCGAGCGGCAGGGCATCGACAGGCGCAGCTTTGAATTCCAGATGCTCTATGGGATCCGCCGCGACTTGCAGCGTTCGCTGGTAAAAGAAGGCTACAACATGCGTGTTTACATCCCGTTTGGGACGGAATGGTATCCCTACTTTATGCGGCGGCTGGCGGAGCGCCCTGCGAACGTGCTGTTTATTGCCAAGAACCTCTTCAAATAACCGCCGCTGGCGCTCCACCCGCAGCGAAGTTTGCTTCGCGCCGTAGCGCCCGGAAACCCCGCTTAGATGTAATCCTGGTCGCGCGGCCGCGACCGGCGGTCTCCACCCCGGCGGAGCATGTCCATGGCGGCCCGGGCTGCAGCCATCCAGCCGCCGATCTGACGCAGCGGAGCCATGATGTTTTCCTGCACGGTCCTTGTACCCCGCGCGACGGTGTCCAGCGTGTCCGACACCATGTGGTCCACTCGGCTGACCTGGTTGCGCGTTT
>JAJZDO010000480.1 GCA_021805955.1 Acidobacteriota bacterium | reverse complement strand
ATCGGCGGACTGGCGGGAGATGGGGCGTCCGCAGTTGGGACAGTGGGGGACGCCGATGGAGGCGTACAGGAGGCGAAGGTAATCGTAGATTTCAGTGATGGTGCCCACTGTCGAGCGGGGGCTGCGGCTGGTGGTCTTTTGTTCGATGGAGATGGCTGGGCTGAGGCCCTCGATGGAGTCGACGTCGGGGCGTTCCATTTGATCGAGAAATTGGCGTGCATAGGCGGAAAGGGTCTCGACGTAGCGCCGCTGGCCTTCCGCATAGATGGTGTCGAAGGCGAGCGAGGACTTGCCGGAGCCGGACAGGCCGGTGACCACGGTGAGGGAATTGCGCGGAATCTGCACCGTGATGTTCTTCAGATTATGCTGGCGCGCACCGCGCACAATAAGCTGTGGAATCGACATTTCTAGCTGGCAAAGTGCTTTCCGCGGCCCGTTGGCCGCATGTTCGAAGGTGTTCGCAACCAAAACTCAAGTGTAGAGGAATCTCCTGAAGCAACAGAATTTATGCAGAAAACACTAGTATGCCGAGCAAGAATTCAGTTGAATGAAGACCGGCGCTTGTGGCCCATTTTTGCCCGTTCGAGTCCAATAGCCCGCACTGGATTTGTTATGCTGGAGGAAGTCCCCCAATGATTGTTTTGATGATCTCAACCATTCTTGCCTCCGTTGCCATGGGCGTTGCCCTTGCGTACGGGTGTTGCTCTGCACTGTTTGCAATGGCTAAGATACATGTTCGTTCGCACCATCCAGCCCCGCTGCAAATTCAAACCAAGTCCGCAAATCCGTAAATTCGCTGCACGAAAGTTGCAGGTTCCAAGGCTGCTCGAATCTCGCCTGCGCAATCTCAATAAACTCAAATTCCCTTCGCGCGCGCAAGCATCCTTCATCATTGGGGATGCGTTCTGCGCAACTCATTAAAGATTTCCTGCGGGGTCTTCGGTTGAACCGGCGTTGTGGGATCGGCTGGCCCGGTTGGTTCGCTGGTCGCCGGAGACGCATCCGGGGTGCCGACGGACGCTGGTGGACTGGTCGCCCCGCCGTTACCGCCGGTCGATAAGATGAGTCGCGTGGGTGAGTGGCTGGCACCTCTGCCGACGATCACATAGTCATATCCTGAGCCATCCAGCAATGCGGACAGAGTGCTGGAAATATTGCCCGGTCCGTATTGCCCATACATGCGCGCGTCGTGATTGAGGCCTTCGATGACCAGGCCGGTCTGGCGCGCGATCTGATTCAGGATTGCGACCAGGCTGGAATTCTGCGCGCGGACACTCAAAAGACCATTGCTAAAATCGATCGTCGCCGGGTTTGGGGGTTGCTGCGCGGGCGGAACGGGTGGCGGCGGAGCGGTGGGCGCAGAGGATACCGCAGGTGCTTTCGGCCTGGCACGGCGATGATGTCGATGTGTATGATGCTGCGCTGCGGAAGGTTTCGCGGTCTTTGACGGGCGGCTGTTTGCGGTTGAGGTCGATTGACCGCCGGTGGCGGCTGCTGCATAAGGAACGCTGCCCGCCGCCGGCGACTGGGCCGTCGCAAACGATGTGGGAACCAGCAGCGTGCATCCCAGCAGTGCAAGAATCCAACCCAATCTAGTGTGTTTGCGGAGCCAGGTTGCAACGAAGTCCGCCAGAGGCCCACGCAAGAGGGGACATTCCGCATCCAAGCGTTGTAACCTCCCCGCACGGGTGTAGGGTTCAAAAAGCATTTCTGTACTAGACTAACAATGTTTGCCAGAGTCGGCATGGACGATGGCTGCGCTATTCTGCTTTGCAGAGAAACACACGAGAGCGCATGGTTGTACTCGGCATATTGAGGAAAACACGGAATGAGTTCGACCGAAAAGCCCATTTCCAAGATTATTCGTGAACGTCGTGCCACTCCAAGCTTCGACGGTACACCGGTTTCAGGAAAAGACTTAAAGCAAATTCTTGGTGCGGGCCTGCAGGCTCCCAGCGGCTACAACATGCAGCCGTGGCGTTTTGTCGTGGTGCGCAATCCGGAGCAGAAAAAGCGGCTGCGCGCGGCGAGTTTCAACCAGGCCAAGGTGGAAGAGGCTTCCGTGATGATTGTTGCCTGTGGGGACGCGGACGGGTGGCGCAACGGCGACCTGGAAGAGATGCTCCGGCTGGGCCGGGAGGGGGGCATGTCGGAAAGCTACGCGGCGCAGGCGAAGGAGACGATTCCCAACTATCTTTCCAACCATCCCAATATGCCGATGTGGCTGAATCGGCACGTGATGATTGCCTTTACACACATGATGCTGATGGCGGAGGCGCTGGGCTACGATACGGCGCCGATGGAGGGGTTCGAGCAAGAGAAGGTTCGCGAGGTGCTGAAACTTCCGCTGAGCTATCATGTGGTCGCGCTGTTAGGGATTGGACATCGGCACGGGCCTGACAAGCATAACGGTGGCCGTTTCGACATGGCGCGTACGGTATTCGAAGAAGAATATGGCAAGCCGATGCGCCTGTGAGGGGGCGATGGATCTTGAGCGAGAGAGGCGCGGCAACTGGCTGCGCCTTTTCAGTTGCCGCGAGGTTGCGGATGGATGAATGGTACGAGAAGCAGGAGATAGGTTTTGAGCGGGCAGCGCGAATATCCAGTGTCGCCGATTGTGGGAGTGGGCGCGGTCGTGCTTGCCGTGGATTGTGTTCTGCTGGTCCGTCGCGCGAAAGCGCCGCTCGAAGGCGAATGGTCGCTGCCGGGCGGTGCGGTCGAGTTGGGCGAAACGCTGGGGGAAGCGATTGTCCGCGAGGTTGCTGAAGAAACCGGACTGACGGTTTCGCCGCTCCAGGTGCTGAAGGCCTTTGACCACATCGATCGCGATGCGGAGGGACGGGTCCGCTTCCATTACGTGCTGGTGGATTTTCTGTGCCGGATTGACGCGAAGGACGGCGGACGCGTCGCGGGCCTGTGCGCGTTGCAACATGGCAGCGATGTCTCGGATGCGCGTTGGGTTCCGCTGGAAGGGCTGCGAACATCGACGGAATTTCCATTGACGGAGCGAGCCTTAGAAGTGATTGCGATGGGGTGGAACGCGTTTCGGGGAGAAAGTCGGCCGTTCTAAACCTTGTGGCCAGCGGCCGAGACTGGAATTGCCGGTTGCTGCTGGGTCATGCAATGCATGGCGCCCAGACCCCAGATAAAGTCCACGCTGTGGATGCCAATGATGCGGCGCAGAGGGAATAGTTCGGCAAGGGTGTTCAGGGCGATGCGGTCGTTGGGGTCGTTAAACGTCGGCACCAACACAAGGCCGTTTGCGATATAGAAATTGGCGTAGCTGGCCGGCAGACGCTGTCCTTCGAAAATCACCGGAGAGGGAAGCGGTAGCTCCACGATGCGATAGGGCTTGTTCTCGCGGGTGCGCGCGGTGTGCAGGCGATCGAGGTTTTCCTGCAGCGGCGCGTGATTTTCATCGTCGCGATTCGGCTCGACAGCGGCCACGATGGTTTTGGAATCGACGAAGCGGGCGATGTCGTCGACGTGGCCATGGGTGTCGTCGCCGGCGATGCCCCGATTCAACCAGATCACCTGGTCGACGCAGAGATAGTCGTGGAAGCAGCGTTCCATCTGCTCGCGAGTGAGGTTGGGGTTGCGC
>JAJZDO010000585.1 GCA_021805955.1 Acidobacteriota bacterium | reverse complement strand
CCCGACTGGACAGAAAGCGGCGAAATGCGCAAACTCCTTTAGCCCCAAACATCGCGTATGCTCTAATAGATTTATTGGCGGGTTGGCGGAACTGGCAGACGCAGAGGTCTCAAAAACCTCCGAGAGCAATCTCATATCGGTTCGATCCCGATACCCGCCACCACCCACGCAACTCCCGCCAGAATCCCGGCCACAACGCCCGCTTCTGCATCTCAGCCCGAGGAACGGAAACTAGGTGTTTAAGAGCTTCTGATAGTGGGTGCGGATGTGAGGAATCACGCTTCATTGACCCACTTTAACACCATTTTGACGGCTTTACCGTCAGGGTATTTACAACGTTAGGGCAACGAAGGTAGCATCCTGAGGTTATCATGGTCGACGAATTGCAGGAAGATCCGGTCCTCATAGTCCGGCTAAAGAAAGGACTAGCCGAGCGCAACCGTGTCCCGCTCGCTGATCTCATCAGTGTGCTTGATGAACTGCGCCTGATGATCGCAGAGGTGGGACGCCGGATTCAGCGCCTGAGGGGCGTAGTCAACCCTTCCGGCGATTTTGGCTTAGAGATTCTGGCCGGGGAAGATCACACCGTGTTTCAGAAGGGCAGCGTGCAGGCTCCTATCGCCGTAACAATGAATTCTGAGATCGGCGTGCTCGCCATTCAAGAGGTATTGAACACGATGGACGCCCTGGAAACCGAGAATGGGGTCCCAGAGCCGGAACGAGGGATGGATCGTCTTGTCCTACGCCGTATCTCCAGAGTTGCGCGTATTCAAAGGCGCGATCGGATGGAGTTGGAACTTAAGATTCAGCGTCCCGGTGCAGGTGCTGACAAAATTCAAAAGGCAACTTTCGGACGTGCTGGCATGGACACGCTGCGGGCACTTGAGGTCCCAACATCTCGCATTGAGGGCGTCCGCATTTTTGGAAAGCTCATCCAGTTGACTGACCATGATGTAAGTGAAGAAATCGGTAAAGGGTTTTGGGGAGAGTTGATCCGTGGTGACGGACATTGCTGGCGGGTTCAGTTCCCATCTGGCGAAGATGCCGAAATTGCAAAAATGTTCCGGCAGCAGGTGCAGATTACAGGCACCGCTGTGTACTACAGAGTAGCTACCCCGAAGATCATCGTTCAAAAGATCGAATTGGACGCGGAACGCGACTACGAAAGCGCCTTCGATGAAATGTTCGGTTGCTACAAAAACGTACTCAAGTCTGACCTTTCCACACTAATCAAGCAAATGAGGCAGGAGGACTGATCGGGCCTTGAACGTCTATTTCGATACGTCCGTCTTTCTGGCCATATTCAACGGGGAGTCCAACGGGCCGAGTATTAGGGCTCTTCTGCGGGAGCTGAAGAGCGACAAAGCCCGCGTGTACACCTCAATTATCACCGCCCAAGAGGCTTCAGTTGAGGCATTGCGGGCTGGTGGAAGAGCCGATGATTTGTACGCTCAAATAGGGAAACTCGCAAGAATCCACAGCATCACTCGCGAAATCGCACTGAAGGCTGCGAAGCTTGAGTCGTGCATAATCCAGAAGATGCACCCGTCCGATCTGAGCGAAGAAGAGCGAATTGGCCTAAATCGCCGGAGAAAGTGGGACTGCTTTCATATTGCGACGGCACTGGATTTGGACTGCACGGCTGTGTATACGCTCGACGAGAAGATGATCAAACGCAAGCAACACATTGACCTGTCTGGCATTGACTTCCTTCGCCCGATGCCGACCAAACTTGATCTCTTTTCCGAATCCATCTCCTCTTCATCTATCCAGTAACCCCTATGGGTTAGCCAAGGTATTTGTTGCCCAAGGAAATATCCTCCAGCACTGCCACCGGAAATTATTTCCGAAATCTCGCATGCAATTATTCCTGTTTGTGCCATACTGCCATTTCATCCCCCGGCCTGCGCTCCGGCGCAGTCGTCAGCGCAGGCGAATGGTTTACTAACCAGTAATCATTTCGCTCAATTTTCGTTGGCAGGAAAATTAATACCACCCCCCCTGGGGGGTAACCGCGTTAATAGCAAATCAGTAACCCAGGAGAAATCCACTCAAAGCATTGATTTATATAATCTTGCAGTAACATAAGCGTTCCATCCGGAAATCCTCCGCCAAAACCCAACCCGCGACCAACGGAAGCGGCAACACGCGCTCAAGGCAACCGAAACTCGCGGCCGCTGGATGCAGTGCCTGCCGCATGCAATCTTTTTTGTGGTAAGGGATATTTCAGGAGGGGATCAAACTTTGGTGCCGAAGAGAGGACTTGAACCTCCACACCCTTGCGAGTACATGGACCTGAACCATGCGCGTCTGCCAATTCCGCCACTTCGGCACGTGCTTGAAACTGAAGATTTTTCAGTCTGGCAGCAATTACGAGTTTCGCAAATGCGGCGCGCAGTGTCAAATGCCTGCGCGCCGCACTCCGCGCTTACACCAGCTTCGCGTCCAGCACGATCTCCGTGTTGTTGGCAAAGAGCTTCGAGATCGGGCAGCCCGTCTTGGCATTGCCCGCCGCCGTATCAAAGACCTCTTTCGTCGCGCCCGGAACCTCGGCCGTCGTCGTCAGCGTGATGCGCGTAATCGCGAATCCGCCATCCACCTTCGCCAGCGTCACCGCCGCATGCGTCTCGATCTTCGTCGGCGTCAGTCCCGCGCCGCCCAGCTGCGCGCCCAGCGCCATCGAAAAGCAGCTCGCGTGCGCCGCCGCAATCATCTCTTCGGGAGTCGTGCCCGTCTCCGCGCCTTCAAACCGCGTCTGAAACGAATAGTTCGCGTTCGACAGAACCCCAGTCGCCGTCGAAATCGTGCCCTTGCCTTCTTTCAGCGAACCTGTCCACACTGCGCTTGCTTTGCTTGCCATCGTCGTCTGCTCCTTGCCCTCGCGGGCGATTTTTGCTCTCGTGAGATTTTCGCTGGCCCGGCGGGGAAGACGGCGCTTGCTTGCGTCCGTGCCAGGCCGACCAGCGGCGGATAGGGAACCTGTGCGTGCCCGGAATCGAGCACCTGCTTCCATGCTAATCTCTCGGCATGCTTCCTGTCCGCCCGTCCGCGCTCGATCCCGATTTTGCGCCGGAAATCCCGCCGACAAACTCCGCCAACACAGCGCACTCGCCAGCCGAATCCTCCATCCACGTCCAGCAAATCTGCCCCAACTGCGGCGAAACCCTCAGCGGACACCACTGCAAGCTCATCTGCACCGGCTGCGGCTATTACCTGAGCTGCTCCGATTTCTACTGAGCCTGGATTCTGCTCACGCTCCTGCCCGCTTGCGGCTTCTCACTCGCCAGCCATCCCATCCCGCGCATCACCTTCCGCGTCAGCCCCGTCAGCGGCAGACGCTCCGCCTCGTCCAAGGTCACCCACCGGCTCGCGCAGCCGCTCGCTGGCGCGCGGTCGGTCGCGTAAACCGCCACGCGATAGTTCACCTGCATAATCGCGTGCCGCACGCGCAGCAGCGGCTCGCCATCCTGCTGGGTCGGCGCTTCCGGCAACTCCCACATTCCCGGCATCACCGTCTCCGCCGCACCGCGCTCCACCAGCATCACTTCCTCGCCGCGCCTGCTCCCGCGTGTCATCCACGCCCTAGCCATCTCCACCGTCCGG
>JAJZDO010000150.1 GCA_021805955.1 Acidobacteriota bacterium | reverse complement strand
CGTATGCAGCGGTTTGGCAGAATCCAGTAGATCAGGAAGAAGATTGAAATGCTCGCGACCGCGCCAAGTATCGTCAACATCGTTTTCTGCAGAAAATGAAACGCTGGGCTTCCTGTGTGGCCGAAAAACAGCATCTTCAACAGCGCCTGGTGAGACGCCGATATGGCAACCGAGACCAACGCAAGAATGCCAACCATGAATGCCAGGCCGAGAGAGATCATCTGGTTCTTCCAATATGGCCGGTTCGCCTTGACGCCCCAAACCTGGTTCAACGCCACTTCGAGAGGCAGGAACACGCCGGTAGAGGAGATAAGCAGCATGAATACAGACACCAGCGCCACTTGCCGCTGTGAGTAGACCAGGTAAACCATGTTCCGCACCACGAATTCCTGCCCCGTGGGCAGAAGCGCGCGCAACATGGTCGCGATCACATCCACCATGACCCGCGAGTGCATGAAACGGTGTGCAATGGTCAGCATCAACACAATAAAGGGAAAGAGCGACAGAATGGCGTTGGCCGCTACGCTGAAGGCGTAGGTGTGGACCGCTGTCCGTGAAAGATAACGAAGCAGCGCCAGCAATTGCGGTTCCTGAGGGTCGGCCTGTTCCTGCGCCTCCGCGGTTGTGACCCCAATGGTGTCGTCGGCGTTGTCGTCTGGCGTGGTGGTGAGCATATTCAGTGTCTAAGTTGCAATGCACGCCATGGGCCTGTGGTTCATATCGATGTTAGGCATTGCATCGCCAATTGAATGCGTGGTCTTGATTGGAATGACGTTGTCTGGCTACGATACAGCAAGACTTCAGGTAAGTGGAAATCAGTAAGAATGCGATCGGCTGCCGGACCCGCAATTGCTGTTCACGATTTCGACGTTGCGTTGCCACCCAGCGTACTTCGTTCGTTCAACTGGCGATTGGCGAAATTCCCTCCGAAATCCCTCTTCGCCCAGGCCGGCCAGCCATTCGATCGCCGGATTGACCAGCTCTTTGCGCGGCTGTAGCTCCGGCCAGTCCGTGATCGGCGCGCTTCGACTCGCTCGATTGTTCCATGGGCAGACTTCCTGGCAGATGTCGCAGCCAAAGACATTTCTTCCTATCTTTGCTGCAAGCTCATCTGGAATCGCACCCCTTTTTTCGATCGTCAAGTAAGCGATGCAGCGGGAAGCGTCCATGCGATACGGTTCCAACGCATCCGTCGGGCAAGCATCGATGCAGCGCGTGCAGCTACCGCAGCGGTCTGGCAGCGGCTGTGCCCATTCCGTAGCGGGCAATTCAAGCGAGGTAAGGATGACGCCGAGAAAAAGCCACGATCCTAAAGATTCGTGAATCAGGCAAGTGTTCTTGCCCTGCCATCCCAGACCGGCATACTTGGCGTAGACGCGCTCGACGAGCGGTCCAGTGTCCACGAAACACCGCGCTTCGAAAGGGTCGAGTTCAAGTTGAAGTTTTTCTTGTAACTGCTCCAGGCGCTGGCGTATCACCGAATGATAATCGGTTGGCGTGAAGCTAAGCTCCGGCGAGTCTTCTGCATCCGTACTTCTCGCAGTTCCAGACCACGCATAGCGCGCGATCCACCCGGACTTTTCCGGGGCCGAATCGATGGAATACGGCAGGTCGCTGTTGTAATTGACCGCGCATACAATTACTGAACGCACCCACGGAAATGGGACTCGAACTGACGACCGCAGTAGGCGGCCGTCTCCGTCACGCCGTTTCAGGTATTCCATCTCCCCCGCCCGGCCCTCGGTAAGCCACTCTGGAAAATACGAAAGCTCTGGAACTGCCCGCCCATCGTTCCGGTCTTTGCCGGAGTCTTTCTTGTCCGATCGCAATACGGGAGCGATTCCCGCCAGGTGGAAGCCGCAGCTTTGCGCGGACTGCAACACGATTTGTGGAAGGTTGGCGATTGGATTCATCGGCTGGATATGCCTTGGTCTACTGATGGCAGTCTACCGTAACGTCTTCTTCTGCCTTGGCGAAGAAGTTGTGTCCTCGGCGTTCCGGGCCAAACCCGTAGATGAAAAACAATGCGACAATCACGCACCCCTCAAACACGGTCAGCGCCCATCGATAACCGAGGCGGTCTCGCAGGGCATATTCCACGCTGACCGAAGGGGACCCAATCAGCACTCCCAGTTGGTACACGAAGCCAGGAAAGAGGCTTCTGATTGCGTCGGGGGAAAGCTCCGTCAAATGGGCCGGAATCACGCCGAATGCACCTTGCACGCCGAACTGCATCAAGACGGAGCCGGCAATCAGGACTGGCACACTGGCCCCAAACGCCCATGCAGGAATCGCAATCAGGGCCAGGAATAGCGCCAGCATAATGCTGTATCTTCGCCCCATGCGTTCCGAGAGGTGTCCGATTGCAAAGGCCCCCGCGATCGCGCCCAGGTTATACAGGATGGCGAGGTTCGAGATTGTTGGGTTCGAGAATTGGTGAACGGTTTTGAGAAAGTCGGGATACAGGTCCTGCGTTCCATGTGAAAGGCACGTCATCACGGACATGACAAGGAGCAGGTACCCAAAGCTTTTTTTATGCTGCAATAACGTTCGGAATATTTTCGCCACACTCGGGAGCCGGTGCAGTTGCCATGCGCTGGACTCGGGCGCTCGCAGAGTAAGTAGCGCGATGACAAACGCCAGACCCAGGCCGCTGAGAAACATCGCCTGCCAGCCATACGCAGGCTCCAGAATGCGCAGCGCCACGGCGGCCAACAAATAGCCCAGCGGATACCCTCCCTGCATAATTCCGGAGACCAGCCCCCGCAGTTTACGAGGCGTACTCTCCATCGCCAGGGATGCCCCCACTCCCCAATAGCCACCCATTCCAATGCCATAGAGCGCCCGCAGTAAAAGAAAAACCATGTAGTTGGGCGCAAAAGGAGTCAAAGCAGTGATGGCCGAAAAATAAAGCACACAAAACATCAGCGGCCGCCTGCGTCCGAAGCGGTCGGCAAGTGTCCCGACCAGAAGAGCGCCAACCGGCCGCATCGCCAGGGTCAGGGTGATGCTCCAGATAATGGCCCTTTTCTCTACGTGGAAATGATGTGCAAGCTCATCGACCAGAAAAACCAGAACGAAGAAATCGAAAGCATCCAGTATCCATCCCAGGATGCCGGAGGAAACTGCAAATCCCCAGTTCTGTGTTTGTGGCTCTCCGCCACCAGTGTTCTCGATAGATTCAGAAAGCATGCATTTCCTTTAAATCGGTAGCAGTCGTTTTTAAAGCTACAGCATCGCGGCGATACTTTCTGCATTGCATCTCCATTAAAATTTGTGGGTTACCGAAAGATGCGGCGAACCGCGATCGCGGCCCGGCGCCGTGCCAAAAATCAAGGGATATACTTTGATTGTTGTGTGATTGATACGCAGTGTCCCCCATATCCAGTCCGATTCGCCGGAAATCGGGTGACAGGAGATGGACAAGAAGAGTGCGACGATCGCATACGCTACCGCGACTGCCTCCATCGAGCGGGCCAACTACACCGGTAGATAACCATGCTGAGGAGTGGGGGCATCCCTGGCGATGGAGAGTACGCCTCGTAAACTGCGGGGGCTGGTCTCCGGAATTATGCAGGGAGGGTATCCGCTGGGCTATTTGTTG
>JAJZDO010000176.1 GCA_021805955.1 Acidobacteriota bacterium | reverse complement strand
AATTCCAACGCATCCCCGGAGATTAGAGATGGCAGACGATAAGGAACGCGCACGTGCGATCGATCTGGCGCTGGCGCAGATTGAAAAACAATTCGGCAAGGGTTCCATCATGCGCCTCGGCAGTAAAGAGGCGATTGTTCCCATTTCCGTCATCTCGACCGGATCGATCTCATTCGATGCTGCGCTGGGTGTGGGTGGAGTCCCACGGGGCCGCGTGATTGAGATTTTCGGACCGGAATCCTCGGGCAAAACCACGATCACCTTGCAGATCATCGCCGAGGCGCAGAAGGCCGGCGGCATGGCGGCGTTTGTGGATGCGGAACATGCGCTCGATCCTCAATATGCGAAAAAGCTGGGCGTCGATGTCGACAATCTGCTGATCTCGCAGCCGGACTACGGCGAGCAGGCGCTGGAAATTACCGAAGCGCTGGTGCGTTCGGGTGCGATCGATGTGCTAGTGGTCGACTCGGTGGCGGCGTTGGTGCCGAAGGCGGAACTTGACGGCGAAATGGGCGATTCGCACATGGGATTGCAGGCGCGGCTGATGTCGCAGGCGCTTCGCAAACTGACAGGAACCGTTTCAAAATCGCGTACCTCGCTGATCTTTATCAATCAAATCCGCGAAAAGATTGGCGTCATGTTCGGCAATCCAGAGACGACGACGGGTGGACGCGCACTGAAGTTTTATTCTTCGGTACGCATCGACATTCGCCGCATCGCCGCCGTCAAAGAAGGCGATGTGGTGGTGGGTTCGCGGACCAAGGTGAAGATCGTCAAGAACAAAGTGGCCGCGCCCTTTCGCGAGGCAGAGTTCGACATTTTGTACGGCGAAGGCATCTCGCGCGAAGGAGACGTGCTGGACCAGGCGGTGCTGCAGAATATCGTAGAGAAGTCTGGCGCGTGGTACAGCTTCTCTGGCGAACGGATCGGTCAGGGTAGGGAAAATGTCCGCCAATACTTCAAAGACAACAAGGACACGTTCGCGCGGGTCGAGACGACGCTGCGGCAGAAGATGGGCATCGGAGGCAAGAGCGATGTGCCCGAGGTGCCGCCCATCCCGGTGAATGGAGCTGCTGCTGCGCAGGAAGTGGTGAAGGCGGCCGGCAAGAAGTAGGCACTTTTCAATAGCCGCGCAGATAGGAAGACGGGCAACCGACGATCGGATGCCCGTCTTTTCTGGGATCCGGGTGCAGGCCTCGTCTCTGCTGGCTTGGCTGTCCATTTGTGGACGGCGATTTCTAAAATCGGACAGTTTGCACGTGACACACATTCCCTCATTGGCCGCTAACGTCAATCTATTCATTGACTTCCAGAAACTCCCTCATTGGACTTCAGAATGCAAGTGCAGCAGGTGTAACCTACGCTGAAACTGGAGTCGTTTTCCATGCGAAGAATCTTGATCGATCTGCGCTCCGCTCTGCGGCAGTTGAAGAACAGTCCCGGCTTCACCTTGGTCGCGGTGGCGATCCTGGCTCTGGGGATTGGCGCGACGACGGCGATCTATACGCTGCTCGATCAGGCGTTGTTGCGGTCGCTGCCGGTGCGGAATCCCAGCCAATTGGTGCAGTTGAATGGATCGGGGGCATTCTGGGGTTATACCCATAGCTTCAACGCAGATAGCTCGAACGTCTTCTCCTATCCGATGTATCTGAACCTGCGCGACCAGAACAAGGTCTTCAGCGGAATGTTGGCCACGAGTCCTGCGCGTGTGGGTATCCAGTGGCATAATCAGCCGGAACTTGCGGACGCCGAACTGGTCTCAGGCAATTATTTCGAGGTGCTCGGCGTGAAACCCGCGTTGGGCAGGTTGCTGCTTCCCTCTGACAATCGGGTGAAGAACGGCAGTCCTGTTGTGGCATTGAGTTTCGATTATTGGCAGCGGCATTTCGGCGCGGACCCGCGCATCTTGAATGAGGCGGTTGACGTCAACGGCCATCCCTTTACGATCGTCGGCGTGGCCGCCCCCGGGTTTCACAGCGTGATTGGCGGGGATACGCCTGCCTTGTTTGTACCGATGATGATGAAGCCGGAAGTGGAACCGGGAAGAGATGACCTTGAGGATCATCAGTCGCGCTGGTTGAGTGTCATTGCGCGCCTGAAGCCAGGCATTTCACGCGAAAAAGCGCAGGCTGGAGTCCAGCCGTTATGGCACGCATTACGCGCCGACGAGTTAAAGAAGATGTCGATTCATTCCGAGCGTTCCCGCGTAGCTTTTCTCGACAACAGCTACTTGACGCTAAGAGATGGCTCCAGAGGACTTTCCTCCGATGAGCAGGCAACCTGGACGCCATTTCTGATCGTGATGTTCATGGCGGTTCTGGTTCTGCTGATGGCGTGCGCCAACGTTGCCAGCTTGATGCTGGTGCGGGCCGCCGGACGAGTACGGGAGATGTCGGTGCGGTATGCGCTGGGGGCGAAGCGTAGCCAGATTGTCCAGCAGTTGGTGATGGAGGGATTGTTGCTTGGGGTCGCCGGAGGCGTGCTGGGCTTGTGGATGGCGCCTCGCGTAGCCACGTTGCTGGAGAGAAGAATTCTGGGCCAAACCACGGGAGAGCTGCCGTTTTCAACGCATCCCGATCTGCGTATTCTGGCATTTACGCTGGCGCTGTCGATCGCTGTCAGCCTGTTGTTCAGCATGGCCCCGGCGCTCCAGTTCTGGCGGCCCGATGTCACGCCCGTGTTGAAGCAACAGGCTCCCACGATTTCCGGCGGATCGCTGCGGCTGCAACGTGCGGCCGTCGGTTTTCAGATAGGCGTCAGCGTCCTCCTTCTGGTGGCTGCGGGCCTGTTTGTGCGCACGCTCTATAACCTGAAATCTGTCAATGTGGGATTTTCCACGGATCACCTCATCGAATTCCGCGTCGATCCGCGCTTGGCAGGATATGCACCGGACGCGGTCCTGCCCCTGTACCAACGCATGCTCACCAAATTAAACAACCTTCCTGGGGTGCGCGCGGTGGGAGCAACCACGGACCCAGTGCTGGCAGACTGGAACACCGGCTTCAACATCACGATTGCAGGCTACAAAGCCGGTGAAGACGAAGACATGAATGTAGAGCATGCCAGCGTCAGCCCCGGCTATTTCTCGGCGTTGGGAGTACCGCTGCTGGCCGGCCGTGCACTTACAGATGCAGACCGTGCAGACGGCGCGAAAGTGGCTGTGGTGAATGAAAGTTTTGCCCGGCATTATTTTGGCGACCCACAAAAAGCCCTGGGGCATTTCCTCGGCAGTGGGGCCGGGAACGGCGTGAAGACTGACATTCAAATCGTCGGCATCGTGCGAAATACGAAGCATGATGGCGTGGATGATGCCAAGATTCTCCGCAGCGTGTTCACCCCGTATACCCAGGCAGATCGACTCGGCGTGATGGCCTTCTACATCCGCACTTGGCAATCGCCGGATGCCGCGATGGCGACGATTCGGGAATCCATGCATGGGCTCGACTCGAAGCTGGTGCTGGGATCGCTGGAGACCGTGGGCGATCAAATCAATGAAGACCTCGATTCGCAACGCACCATCGCGCTACTGGCCGTCAGCTTTGGCATTCTCGCGCTATTGATTTCCGCGGTCGGACTTTACGGCATGCTGGCGTATGCCACCGCGGGG
>JAJZDO010000595.1 GCA_021805955.1 Acidobacteriota bacterium | reverse complement strand
ATCAAGGCCATCTCCGCCAGCGGCGCTACATTCTGCGTTGAGGAGTTAAGCAGAACGGCGCGAATCTGATCGCCCAGTTCCGTTCCGCCCGGCTGTCGTGTCGTCGTTACCTCTCGTCCGCTGGCTTGTAAGGTGCGGGCCAGCAGCCTCATCTGGGTGGATTTCCCCGAGCCATCCAACCCTTCGAACGTGATAAAAAATCCGCGCGGCATGGCGGGAGTGTATCACCGCGCCTGGGCGCCTGTGGAAACATCGCCTGGGATGGAACAGGTCTGAGAAAATCGTTGCATGGCCTTGCAATACACAACTTCGTATATTGAAGATTCGCTTCGCCTGTTTTACTACTACAAGAAACTGGCAGAGAACGCGCTCAACCAAGTCACCGACGAACAGATCTACGCGTTGTTGGATGAGGACGCAAACTCCATCGCGATTGTGATGAACCACATGGCTGGCAACATGAAATCGCGTTGGACTGACTTTCTTTCCGAAGACGGAGAAAAGCCATGGCGCAATCGCAACAGGGAATTTGAACAGCCTCCCGCAACACGACAAACCCTTGTACTGCTGTGGGAAGAAGGCTGGGCGTGCGTGTTCGGGGCGCTGAAATCCTTAACCGACGCGGATTTGGACCGGACCGTCACGATCCGCGGAGAGGCGCATTCCGTGATGCAGGCCATCAACCGGCAGATCGCGCATTATTCCTATCATTGTGGCCAGATTGTGTTGTTGGCCAAGCATTTCCAGCACGCTCAGTGGAAATCGCTCAGCGTACCAAAGGGCAAGTCTGAGGAATTCAACGAGAAAGTAAAGGCAGGCCAAGCCAGCCAACCGTAGAGATGTTCTTCGCCGCTGCTATCCAGTGCATTAACGCACAATAAGGGGAGTGTCGAAGTCCTACGTGGTGCCGGATGATTTCCGTTCCGATCCGGCCGGCCACCATTTCGACGATTTTGCCTTGGGCTTTGCGAGCATCTTGGGAACGCGGAGGCGAACCGCCTAGCCGACTCTCCGTTTCGCAACAGCGATGATGCGTAAGATCCCGTCGCCGGAAGTATTCGAAGCCCATGCGTTCAGAAGACAGCACATAGCTTTCTACGTGCTCACTGTTCGTGCTGGGGTTGCTACTACTTCTGCACACCGCCTTCGATTTCCTGCCGGGCCAGCCTTCCACGTCGGTTATCCTCTACCAGAGCAGCCGGTCGGTTTCGCCTTTTATCTGGCGGCAGATGACTCTGGCCATGCAGGTCCCATACGGTGCGGATCGTCCTGGGCGTCACCGCGTAGACCGATGATTCCGTTCAACCCATCTGATATCTTTCGCTTTCTAGGTATGCTAAAGGTGAACCGCGGCCGCAAATTGAGGATCCCTACACATGCAACCTCCAACTTCGCTGGCGCAGACGCTGACGAATATTAACCTGCCCTCCTATCCTTCCGTGACCGGCCTGCCGCAACCGATCACCGCTCGGTCACTCGCAGCGTTTGCAGGGGCGCTTATCTGGGCATGGCTTCTGCTTGTCAGCTTTGTCGGTTGGGGAAGATTGACGGGAAAACTTTTCCGGGTGCAGCGTTTGCCCGCTTCGGTCGCTTGCTCACTGGGAATCGCGGCCATCGTTTTTCTGGGCGGATGGCTCAATCTGCTGCATGCAATCTATCCCAGCGTCCTGTTCGGGCTGACTGCAATTGGATTGGTGGTCTACCTAGCATTGCGCCGGCAGCGCCCTGAAGAATACCGATGGAGCAGGGCGTGGCAAGAAACTTCCCTGTCGTCGAGAATTCTTCTGATGCTCAGTCTCATCCTCCTATCGCTTCGAATCGCCGCAACGGTTCGTCTCGGAATGTTCAACAATCTCGACGATAACGCAGCTTACTTGGTGTTTCCGCACAAGATGTTGGCGGTCCACTCCTTCGCAAGTGATCCCTTCAGCGATCGCCGCGTAATTTCAAGTCTTGGGGGATCCTATCTCCTACAAGCCTTTGTTATTGCGGCGACGTCGCTTACGCACATTGCGATGGCCGACCGAACGCTTGGCTTGATTCTGCTCGGAGGCATCCTTTTTGATATTGGGGTTGCGTTCGGCCTGTCGCTGCCCCAGATTATCGTGCTGGAATTTCTCGCTTCACTTGTTCCAATTGAAACGATCAATCTAACCTTTATCATCCTTCCCATTTCGCTGTTGCTGGGAGCGGTCTGGATGTTATGGGAGACGGAGAGAACGAGTGCCTTCGACCGATGGAAGTATGCGTCGTTTGCAGGAGCAATTGGTGGCGCTGCGATTGCGATGAAGTCAACTTATCTGCCAATCGTGGTGGTATTTCTAGCGATTTCATTCTGCATTGTGCCGGGAATAAAACCAATAAAGACTGCACTGCGGATATTCGTCATCGCCATACTCGGTTGTCTTGTTGTGTTGCTGGCATGGATGATCGCCATGAAGCAGTCAAGCGGGACCTATCTTTTCCCGATTCTTGGGCACGGCGTTGACTACTCCAGCTATGGAATCATGCGAGTCAGCCACGCATTTCGCTCGTATCGTACCTTCTTCAAGATATTTCTTCAAGGTGCCTTGCTACTTGCGATGGCGGGCTTGCAGTTCTTCCTCGGGAATAAGGGAAGACAAGCGCAATTCAGTGTCGGAATCTTAATAGCCGCCGCAATAGCCATTACAGCATTCAATTACAAAAGCGGAGGGGACTTTATTTGGCGATACAATTTCCCTCAATTTTTCTGTGCTGTCATCATTTTCTATCTCGCCGGCGCGGGAGCGATCAAAGGTCTGTCAAGCCCCGGTCATCGCGACAGTCTTTTATTTTGTCTCGGGGTGTTCGCGCTCCTCGCCATGATCTTCTATTACGATGCGGCAGGAACCAATCCTCAGCCTTTTCGACAAGTAGGAATGGAGTGGAACGATTATAGGCCTTCTCTGCGCGCCAGTGTAACTGGATCGCATCTTGCGAACCCTCAAATCAAGGCAGAATACGCACAGGCAGAGCATGCAATCCCGCTCCACGCAGTGGCGTTGGAAAACATAGCTTATCCATTCCTGTTCCACTTTGCCGACCACACTATTTTGATAGCGGATTGGCCGGGAGCCGCCAGTCCGTCACAAGCGTGGCCGTTCGAAGGCAGTGGCTCGTTGGTCGCGCTATATCTTCTCCGTCATTCCGTCCGGTATGTGATTTACGACTATAGGTATGCGCGTTGGGAAGATGTTGAAGCCTGTAAGGCGCTGGAATCTCCTTTGCGCAACTCTGAGGAGCTTACGGCACTGTGGCGGATAACTATATTGGTGCATCACCAATTTGACCAGTTCCGAATACAATACCACTCGACTTATGATGACGGGAAAATTGCAGTGATCGATCTTGACAGTCCTCGACAGGATGCACCTGCACCGCCGCCATATTGGACGCTCAATACAAGTAAGGAACAAATGTGCTCTGCTGTGCTGGCTCGCTATCTGGCAAATCCGTCGCCGCAGTCGTCAGAGTAAAAACGCCGAGATCCGCTATGCAGATCTCGGCGTTCATTCCACCATCTACTTTCCAGTTTCCAAAAAGTTATTCGCCGAAGTTAACCGACTCGAGGCCGAGAAATTGCGCT
>JAJZDO010001109.1 GCA_021805955.1 Acidobacteriota bacterium | reverse complement strand
TGCAGCGTCCGCTCGACGATCTTCCAGCAGGTATTGCGGTCGTCGCAGGGAACAAATTTTTCCGTGCATCTGAGGAAGATTTCGCTGGGTGTGTTGCCGGGCAGCTTGACTGCAGAGACTTCGACAAAATCATGAATGGCGAGGGTCTGGTAGATGGTTGTCAGGGCATGGAAGCCATCTGGCCGCGACGGACCGATGGCCAGGCCAAGATTGATTTTTGCGTGCGATCGTACGCGGGTGGTCATGCAGAGACGATTCTAAATGGCGGTGCGGTTCGGAATGGCGATGCGGGAACCGCAGGCGTCGCACGCCGGATTCGAAAAACGTAAATGGCATCTGCGTCGCCGACTTAGTTACAGCGTGACCATCTCGAGATACGGACGATGTGAGCGAACACGACTCAAGCACCCTCGACCCAGATACGGAGGGGTATATCACTTGCACAGCAAATAACACTTTCAGGACTATCCGAACGCGTATTCTTTCCGCTATGGTCGAAGCAACGCGGTCAGCCGATGGTCACGTCGATATTAGAACAAGTTGCCAGGCGGGCATAGTAATTACCATCTGCGGATGAGGAAGTAAGGTCCTCCGGTTTGTCCGGATGTGACTGTGGTTTTGCAGCCTGCTCTGGCGGATTTGATGACGGCTTCTTCTTCAATCGTGCGTTCTCGGCGCTATCAACACCGCATACAGACGTCCTACCTGAAGTTTACTATCTGGAGGTAGAGAAATGCCACGGAAACCGCGTGAATACCGATTCGAGATTGATGCCTTCACGCCGGATACCATCCCCATGTCGCGTCTATCCCAATACTTAGCAGACGTCGCCAGAATGATGGGCCAAGAAGCGAGCGTCCACTTAATGCGCATCGAGAACGGAAGCACTGTTCCAATCATCAGCGTGGATTGGGAAGCTGAGCCAAAGGTTCAAGATCGCCTCCGCGCCGTGAAGTTCAACGAAGGGTCAGCTATCACCTCAGCGCTGCTGAGGTGATAGCATAACGCTCGATGACGTCTAAATTTCGCGCGTATCCGTTTCGATTCTTTGCCATCGCGGGAATAAGTTGCGCCGTGTTGGCGTACATGTTCCCAGTAGCACTTGCGGCACCATCAGTTTCGAGGGATTCCGGCGCGACGCAGCAACGGGTTATCACAAAACTGCTGCAGGAACTCAGTCGTACCCGCATGCCGCGTCAGGCGGCGATATCTCCTGACGGACGTATCGTTGCCTGGGTTGCGCCCATGGAAAATGCGGGAAACCGCGTTAGTCTCCGACTGCTGGATAGCACGGACGTGTCGACGCAAGTTATTTCAATCCCAAATGCAAATCCGCAAGCCGAACAAAAATGCAGCGAGAGCAACGTCGCATGGTCGCCCGACAGCAGACAGATTGCATTTGTTTCTGACTGCGCGACACCCGGTCTGCAGCAGGTATTTCTTTCTGCTGTGAATTTGAATCCTTCCGAAGACTCGATCAGATTGACCGCTCCGCGGCAGTTGACCCTGTTAAAGGGGTATATCCACGACGTCACATGGTCGCCGGACGGCAAGCGGATCGGTTTTCTATTTGTGGAAAATGCCACTCGCCCACCCGGTGCACTTGCCGCCATGAAACCATCTGTCGGCGTTATCAGTGCGCAAACCATGGCGGAGATCCAGAGGATCGCGGTCATCGATGTTTCGGCAGCAAGGCCGGGAACGGCGCAAGTCACCCAGGTAACGCCATCGAGTTTGCACATCTATGACTATGACTGGTCGCCAAACTCGAAAGATTTGGCGTATGTCGCCGCCGCGCCGCCAGGAGAAGACAATTGGTGGGTGGCGCAGTTGTATGTTCAGGCGATCACGAATGGTACACCGCAATCCATCCTGAAACCAAAGATGCAGATTGCCGTGCCCCGCTGGTCTCCTGATGGACACAATATTGCCTTCATCGGTGGCTTGATGAGCGATTACGGTGAAACCGGCGGCGATATCTACATGATTGCTTCTGCCGGCGGCGAAGCCAGAGATTTGACGCCCGGTCGCAAGTCGAGCCCGGCATGGCCGCACTGGATTGACAATCATCATCTTGGATTCACCGAGGTTGTCGATGGGGAAACCCGCTTCAGTGTGATTGACCCTGCGACGGGATTCGAGGACAAATCCGCGCGTGTGACGTTTCCGGCAACAATAGAAGATGGGGCTCGGCAGCTAAGTTTGTCTTTATCGAAGAACGCGGGCACAGACCCGGTTTCGGCATTCATCAAATCCAGCTTCAACGAGCCGCCGGAAGTGTGGGCTGGGCACCTAAGCAAACCCTCCCAGGTCACACACTTGAACGATGTATTGCAGCGCGACTGGGGTCGGACTGAAAGTGTGACCTGGAGCAATGAAGGTTTCCGCGTGCAAGGCTGGTTGATCTATCCGAAGAATTACGATCCAACGAAAAAATATCCACTCATTCTGTGGGTGCACGGAGGACCAGCGAACCAGATGCTGCCTCATTGGCCGATCGCGAGCTACAATCCTCCGATTGCTTTTTCCACGCTGAACTATTTCATGTTGATGCCAAACCCACGTGGAAGCTATGGCGAGGGAGAAGCATTTACGGCTGCCAATCGCAAGGACTTCGGCTATGGGGACCTGCGAGATCTGCTCGCCGGTGTCGACGTGGTGACAAAGAAACTGCCTATTGACTCCGACCGTATTGGCATTACCGGCTGGAGTTATGGCGGTTTTATGACGATGTTTGCTGTTACCCAGACGCATCGCTTCCGTGCCGCGGTCGCCGGTGCAGGTATTTCCGACTGGAAAAGCTATTACGGCGAGAATTCCATCGACCAGTGGATGATTCCTTTCTTTGGCGCCAGCGTATATGACGATCCTGCTGTGTACGCGAAGAGTTCGGCGATCAATTTTATCAAGAATGCAAAAACGCCAATGCTGATTGTGGTGGGCGACCGCGACGGCGAATGCCCGGCACCCCAGTCCTTTGAAATGTGGCATGCACTTAATACTATGCATGTTCCGGTAAAGTTAGTCGTCTATCCAAACGAGGGCCACGGATTTTCAAATCCCAACGATGAACGCGATGTGTTGGAGAGAGCCATCCAATGGTTTGACAAATATATGCCGGCAAAGCAGTCGGCAAGTCAGGTCATGATCCAGCCATAGAGTCCCTGCCGCCAGACGGCGAGAACGCTCCGAATCTGATCAGCTCAATTGCTTTCTCTGCGTCCATTCGTGCACCACCAGATAAAACGCTTTCGCTATCCCGCGTTTTTATTCGGCGGCAATTCAGAGGGAAAGTTCGACTGGCTGTTTTTTCTTGACAAACATGCGCCTCGGGTTAACATTTTACCTATCCAAAATGCAGCACCCAAGCAATGAGCCGCGCGGAACCTACGGCAACTCCAGCAAAGGTATGATCATTGGGCCTGCTTACGCGAACAAGAATGCTTCGGTTTTGAAGGACTTTGTATTGCCGCAGACATTCAGGCTCCAGTTCAGAGCAGAGAGCTTCAATACCTTTAATCAGGTGAACTTCGCGAATCCAAACGCCTGTGCGAACGCCGGGTCGGCGTTTGGCCAGATACAATCCACCGTGGCACAGACTGTGTCTCCGC
>JAJZDO010000830.1 GCA_021805955.1 Acidobacteriota bacterium | reverse complement strand
AATCAGTCGCTGGATATTCTGCCTGTGCTTCAGGACGACGAAGAGTGGAATCAGAATCTCCACAACAGAAACGATGAAGGTGTGCTTTGGGCGCGAGGTGAACCACGCCGCGATGGGGAAGCTGATGGATCCGAGGATCGAAGCGAGCGAAACAAATCGGAAGACAGCGAAGAATAGGACAAAAATTGCCAATGCAAAAAGTGCGGCTTTTGGGCTCAGTACCACAAAGACGCCAAACGCCGTCGCAACGCCTTTGCCACCGTGAAGATCAAGCCATATCGGGAACATGTGACCGAGCACGGCACAAAATGCAGCCAGTGCCGCAGCATGCTGCGGCGCTATGGGAAATCCGACCGTGGCCAGCCTCGCACAAAGCCACACGGCCAGAGCGCCCTTGGCAACGTCCAGCAGGAATGTGACAACACCCAGAATCTTTGCGCCAGAGCGCAGTACATTCGTTGCGCCAATGTTGCCGCTTCCCAGGGTGCGAATATCCTGCTTGCGGAAGATGCGGATCAGAAGGTATCCCGTCGGAATAGAACCGAGCAGGTAGGCAATCGTGATCAGACGAAGAGAGTGCAACCAATAATCCAGATGAACAGGCATGTCCAGTTATTTTATCAGGGTGGAAGCTCTGAGGTAGTGCGCCGGACAGGGGGTAGCAGCAGCATCGCCCGCTCGGAATGTCATACACTTGTCGCAGTCACGTCGAGGCAATCCGGGGAGAGATGATTGTGAACAAGACAGTGGGTGTATGGATAGTGCTTGGCTGCCTGCCGTTGCTAGCATCGCAGAAGAGATTGCCGCTGGCAACTCCAGCGCAGCAGGCAAAGGCGGAGGCAGCGAGGCCGGTGGCCGCGCGCGAGAAGGAGTTGAACGATCTGCTCGAGGAAATCTGGCAGAACAATCTGCGCCAGTCTCCGGAGTTTGCTTCCTCCATTGGGGACAATCGGTACAACGACAAGATCAGCGATTATTCGATCCGTGCTTACAATGACGAACTTGCCCGCGAGCAGGAATATCTGCTGCGCCTGGCGGCTATCAACACGCAGGGATTTTCCGACCAGGAGCGCATAAGCTATGACCTTGAACTCCGCCAGTTGATGCAGGATCAGGAGGCGTCTGAGTTCAAGGAGTGGCAGATGCCGGTTAATCAGATGGGGGGGATTTACTCGGAATACCCGGAACTGGTTCGTCAGCTGAGTTTCAATTCTGTCAAGGACTACGACGACTGGATCGCGCGCCTGCATGCAATTCCACATGCCTTCGATCAAGTGACGGAGGAGATGGAGATTGGCATGGAAGAAAAGCGCATGCCGCCCAAATATCTGTTGGAGCAAACCCTGACCCAGGTGAGCGAACTGGCGCATCAGAAGCCGGAGGATTCCCCGCTCGCAATGCCGCTGCAACATTTTCCTGCCAGTGTTTCGCCCGACGAGCAGAAGCGCATTCGTGCAGAGATGCTTGCCGTGATAGGCAATGAGGTGCTGCCCGCTTATCTGCGCTTCGAGCATTTCATGCAAGTCAGTTATGTTCCCGCCGGACGCACCGATCCCGGCGTCTGGTCGCTTCCTGATGGCGAACGTTACTACGAATTCTGCATCCGCCGAGAGACCACGACGAAGATGACACCAGCGCAAATTCACCAAATTGGTCTGGATGAGGTGAAACGCGACGAAGCGGAGATGCTGGCCATTGCCAAAGAGATGGGCTATGCGGACTTAAAGAGTTTTCGTGCAGCCATTGCGATCAATCCAAAACTGCATCCTGTCTCCGCCGATGCGCTGCTGGAGGCCTATCGTGGCTACGAGCAGGGGATGGAAGCAAAGCTTCCTTCGCTTTTCACCCATTTGCCTAAAGCGCAGCTGGAGGTGGTGACGATTCCTGCCTACCGTGCGAAAAATGCAGCAGCAGCATACTACGAAGAGGGAACTGCGGATGGCAGTCGTCCCGGAAGGATTACCGTCAACACCTACAATGCGACGAAGCGGACGCTCACGGATGTGGAAGCGATCGCCTATCACGAAGGCGTACCGGGGCATCACCTACAAATCTCCATCGCTGAGGAGATGCAGGGTGTACCGGAGTTTCGCAAGTACGTGAGTTACACGGCGTTTGTCGAGGGCTGGGCACTCTATGCCGAGCGTCTCGGCAAGGAGATCGGATTTTATCGGGATCCTTATTCTGATTATGGCCGATTGGACAACGACGAGTGGCGTGCAATTCGCCTGGTTGTAGACACCGGCGTTCACTCCATGCACTGGACGCGTCAGCAGATGGTGGATTATTTCCACGAGCACTCGTCGCTCGATGAAACCAACATTCAGTCTGAGGTCGATCGCTACATCGGATGGCCAGGCCAGGCGCTCGCATATAAGGTGGGGCAACTGAAGATTCTGGAGCTTCGGGATCGCGCGCGGCAGTCTCTCGGCACAAAGTTCGATTTGAGCGCATTTCACGATGAAGTCATCGACTCCGGAGCTCTTCCGCTCGACGTCCTTGAAAAGCGCGTCGATGATTGGATCTCGGCGCAGGGTGGACGTTTGCCGACGACTACAAAATAGCAGCCAAGACAACTGTGGAGGGAATTTTCCATGCCCACGCGGCGACAGTTTCTTCGCGACGGAGCTTTCATGTTGACGGCATCTGTCGGTGTGCACGCCATCTCCCCATCGCTTGCGCAGTCCGTCCTGCGTGATGGAGCTGCCGCGAGTGCGCAAACATTGCGCACCGGATGGCAGTTCCTGCGCATGCCACTCGCGAATCCATGGCAGGTGTGGAGCAGTCAGCCTCTTGCGCCGTGGCAAAATGTCACGCTGCCGCATTGTTTCAACGCTTACGACGGATGCGATCCGGATTTTCCTGCTTATCGCGGGAAGGCGTGGTATCGACGTCCAACCAGGGTGCAGAATCCCTTTTCTTCGGGACGCACTTTGTTGCATTTCGAGGGGGCGGGACAGAGCGCGGAGGTATATCTAGGCAATCTTCTGGTTATGCGGCATAGCGGCGGGTACGACGAATTCATCGTCGATATCACTGATGCACTGCTGAGCACTTCACAGAAGGATTCCGATCACTTTGCTTTGAGCGTCCTTTGTAACAATGCACCGGATCCTGAGCGGATGCCGTCCGACCTCAGCGACTTCACGCTGTATGGCGGACTCTATCGGAACGTGCATTTGATATACATTCCAGCGGTTGCTGTGGAAGCGGTTCATCTGCCTGTTCACATCGACGGCCACAATGCAGTGGTCAGTGTTCGTGCCCGTTTATACAATCCTGCTCAGGCGACAGGTTCCGCATACTGCTCCGTGGCGATTACAGACGAAGCGGGTCAGATGATTGGGTCGGTACAGACCATTCTTCCCTTCTGGGAAGGGGTGCATGAAGTTGCTTCGATCTCAATTCGCGATCCGCAGCGCTGGTCGCCGCGTACTCCGCATCTGTATCGCTGCACAGTGACTCTTCGAACGGAGTTCGGAGAGACGACGCGAACAGAGCGTTTCGGTGTCCGTGAATACCACTTCGAACCGCATGGCGCATTCTTCCTGAATGACGAGCGGCTGCTCTTGCATGGTACCCATCGCCATCAGGATCACGCTGGCTGTGCTGCGGC
>JAJZDO010000798.1 GCA_021805955.1 Acidobacteriota bacterium | reverse complement strand
GACCGCGGACTTCAACGTTCCGCGCTATCAGTATCGCAATACCAATCTGGTGACGCAGTTGTATCAGCCGCTGCTGACAAAAACGCAGCAGTTGCCGGATGTACAGGCAGCGAGCTTGTCTACGTCGGTTCCGTTGGATGCCGGCTTCTGGGTACAGCTTGGCTTGTACGACGATAGCAAGCAGGCCAGCGATGGACGCAATCAGGAAAGCAAGCTCGTGCACGCGCAACTCAATGTGGCGACCCCGGATCTGCAGCGTGTGTTTGGTTTTCGCATGATACAGGGAAGATTTTTTAACGCTCAAGATACCGACACATCGCAACCCGTCGTGGTCGTGAATCAATCTTTCACGAAGGAAATGTGGCCCAACAGTCCCGCGCTCGGCAAGCAGTTTATGAAACTGCACAAGAATAAGGATGCCCGCGAGATCGTCATTGGCGTGATGGACGATCTGCCCCAGCGCTCGCTGGCTCATCAGCGAGGTCCGCAAGTCTGGATATGCCTGCCGCAACTGATACCCGGAGACAATGTGTACCAGGCGGTCGCCAGCGTTCACATGCAACTCGCCGTGCGGACGCGTGAGCAGCCCGAGGTCGTCATACCGGAGATTCGCAATCTTCTCAGTCAAATGGCGCCGCAATTGCCCGGAGTCAAAATCGAGTCCATGAATCAGGTGGTAGAGGACTCGATGGGTGATCAGAACTTAGCGGCCCATCTGCTCGAACTTTTCGGCGGAACGGCATTGCTGATTACGCTTGCCGGGCTTTATGGATCATTGTTGTACGCAGTCAACCTGCGGCGGCGTGAGATGGCGGTGCGTCTGGCCGTGGGTGCCCAACGCGCGGATATTCTGAGGCTCATCCTGTGGCGCGCAGCGATTTTGTTGCTGATAGGCGTGGCGGCGGGAACCGCGTTGTCGTATGCTACCGGTCGTTTTTTGCGAAGCTACCTTTATAAAGTCCATCCAGGGGACTGGCTTACGTTGTTGTCTGCTTGTCTCCTGTTAGCGGCCTGCGGTTTGTTGGCTGCGTATGTCCCAGCGCGGCGCGCTGCGATGACGGAACCCATCGAAATACTACGGGAGGAATAGAGAAAGATACGACGAACTTGTGTGCCGATCTTTGCTAAGCGCGGCGTCGGGTTATCACGCAATTTCAGGCAGGAACAAGGTTTCGATAGGTGGAATGAGAATGATTCAATTGAAAAATATCGACCGCAGCTACAAGTCCGGCGTTGGACAAACGTGGGTGCTACGACGCATCCACATGGAAATCCTCGAAGGTGAGTTTGTCACCATCATGGGACCTTCGGGATCAGGGAAGTCTTCGCTTCTGAATATCCTTGGTCTGCTAGATGACGACTGGCAGGGGGAGTACTGGTTTGGCGAGCAGGCCGTCCACAAACTGAACCGTAAACAGCGCGCCGATCTCTCCCGACGCAGCATGGGCATGGTTTTCCAGAGCTATCATCTGTTGGATGATTTGACGGTGGCCGAGAATATTGACCTGCCTTTGTCGTACAAGAACATTCCTTCCTCCGAACGGCAGGCGATGGTTGCCGACGTTCTCGATCGCTTCCGCATGGTGGCCAAGAAGGACCTCTTTCCGTCCCAGCTTTCCGGCGGTCAACAGCAACTGGTAGGCATCGCGCGGGCCGTCATCCACAAACCTGCGCTGTTACTGGCAGATGAGCCGACCGGCAACCTGCATTCTATCCAGGCGAAAGAGATCATGGAGCTATTTCGTGAACTGAACCAACAGGGAACGACGATCGTTCAGGTCACGCATTCCGACCTGAATGCCACATACGGAACACGTACCGTCGAGTTGTCCGATGGATGGATCGTTTCAGATTCTGCACGCCCCGAGTTGCAGCAGTCAGGAGAGGGAAGAGCGTGAGGAGCCTTAGTAGATTCGATTGGAAGGTATTTCTGCGGGTCAGTGCTGCCCTGGGCGTATTGGCAACTGGAACAGTTTCGTTTTCGCAACAGGCGGCTGTTGAAGCTCCGCAACTACGACTTGATATTCCCCACTCCAACGACCCGTTCACGACGTATCTGCCGACGCATGTACCGGAACCGAACCTTGCCAACTCGCCGCGCATCGACGGATTGATGCAGGACGGCAAGCTGTACCTCTCGTTGCACGATGCAATTGTGCTGGCGCTGGAAAACAACCTGGACATCGCCATTGCCCGCTTTAACATTCCTATTGCAGAGACGGACATTGAGCGCACCAAGGCAGGTGGATTCTTTCGCGGCGTGGATACCGGCGTGGTGGAGAACACTCCCGGCGCGGGTGTCGGCGGAGTAGGCACGGGCGCCGCCGGCGCCGGCTCGGGCGGCGGAGCCGGCGGTACCTCCAGCGGTGCGGGCGGTGCAGGCGCGGGATCCTCGGGCCTGGTGCAGTCAACGCTCGGCACCGGAACGATTGTGAACTCCTACGATCCGCTTATCACGGGGACATTTAGCCTGGAACATTACACGCAGCCGCTCTCGGACCTTCAGCTCTACGGTGTGCCATCGTTCCAACTGAACACATTTATCGGCAATGTGAAATATACGCAGTCGCTTCCGACGGGAGCGACGGTCGATTTCCGCTTCTACAACAATCGTTCGGCGACCAATAGCATCTTTACCAGTCTCTCTCCGCAACTGGGAAGCTATTACAATTTCGAGATTATCCAGCCGCTGCTTGCCGGATTTGGGTTCCTGCCGAACCTGCGTTATCTCCTGATCGCCAAAAATAACCGGAAGATCACCGACGCCAGCTTTAAAGATCAGATCATCACCAGCATCAGCCAGATTGGCAACATGTATTGGGACCTGGTGAACGCATATGACGACGAGCAAGTAAAGGAACGTTCGCTCGATTTTGCGCAGCAGACTTTCGAGAGCGACAAAAAGCAGTTGGAGTTGCAAGCGATTCCGCAGATGGACGTCCTGAAGGCCGAAGGCGAAGTGGCCCAGCGCAAACAGGATATGACCATCGCCAAGACCACGCTACTTTTTCAAGAACTCCTGCTAAAGAATGCGCTGACCAAGAACCTCGACGACCCAATGCTGGCCGCTATGCCGATCGTGCCGACAACGTCGATGCGTTTGCAGGATGACGCTGCCGAGCCGCCCTTGCAACAGATGGTTGCCGAAGCCATGCAGAATAGACCGGAGTTGTACGAATCCGCGCTCGATCTTGAAAACCGTAAAATCACACGGAAATCCGCTGAGAATGCGCTACTGCCCAGCCTCGCGCTCGAAGGGTATTATGGTGGCACCGGACTATCCGGACAATTGAATCCCGCATTTGAAGGAACAAACGCGTCCACTGTTCCGAAGGACTGGCCGGGCGCGGTTTCCCGCGCGTTCAACAATTCATCCCCCGACTATCTGGTGGGCCTTCAGTTGCAGATCCCGCTGCGCAACCGGGTGGCCAAAGCCGACCAGTACCGCTCCGAGCTTGAATATCGGCAGGCGGAGCTTCGCGCTCAGCAGTTGAAAAAACAGATCCAAATCGAAGTAACCAACGCGGCCTATGCGCTGGAGCAGAAGCGGGCCCGGGTGGAAGCAGCGGGACAGTCGCGCGATCTGGCCGAAAAGACCCTCGAAATTGTAATAGCTT
>JAJZDO010000674.1 GCA_021805955.1 Acidobacteriota bacterium | reverse complement strand
CATCGTGTTCCACACGCTTCCCGGCTGCATCTCGGTAAAGCCCATCGCCAATTGGCAACTCCGCACTCCCTCCAAATGAATGTGCTTGCGAATCTGGCGGACATTGGCGGTGGCCGGCATACCCAGCGAAACCGGCTCCAGATCCGCGCGCTTTGATAGCCGCGTTGGATACTCGGCATGGGCCTGGTAGCTGAGCAGATAAAATTCTGCTGGATGCGCTGCGTCTTCGCTGGAAAATACAATCTCGTGTTTGCCCCGACCAACGTAAAGGCAATCCAGATTGTTCAACTCATACGTCTCAGCGTCGACGCGCACTTTGCCTTTTGCGCCGATGTTGAGTACGCCAAGCTCGCGTCTCTCGGTAAAGCCATCTGCACGCAGTTCGGGATAAGTTGGCAACGCGAGTGGCTGTTGCAACGGCACTGCGGAGCCGATTACGGTTCGGTCCAGATCCACGTACACGTTCTGGATCTGCCCTGGCTGAAATAAATCTTCCAGCAGAAAAGCCTCGCGCAACTCTGCCGTCGTCATGGTTGCATAGCGAATCGCATCCGGCATCTGAAGTATTTTCATTTGTGCCTCGCACTGTTACAAATCATACTTTTAGCGACCGAACTCGGCTCAGCCACTCGAATTCGAACGCCGCACGAATCAGCGGCTGGGCTGATACTCCACCAGGCGATGTAGCTCCGAGCCAGCGAGCAAAAAGCCTCCAACTCCGTACACATAGCTGGACGTCGGTGGAACCACCCCTGGCTCCTGATTCACCGACTGGATCGATCCAAGGCGGCCATCCTGATATACATGGGACAGCATTCCCTTCCAGCCCTTCTCCACCACAGGTAAATAGGTAGCTCGATCCAGGATGCCCCGGTTGACTCCCCAAGCCAGCGCATACACGTAGAAAGCCGAACCGGAAATTTCTGGGGCTGGATACGCTTCAGGGTCGAGCAAATCTGTGCGCCACAATCCATCTGCACTTTGCAATGTCGCGATTCTCGATGCCATCTGCTTGAACTGCTCCACATACTTTGGACGGCTTGGATAGTCCTTCGGCATCGCATCGAGTGTTCGCGCGATACCTGCCATCACCCATCCATTGCCGCGCGACCAGAAGATGAGTTGACCATTCTTGCTTCTCGCGTTCAGATAGGTTGCATCCCGCGAATACAACTTCTCCTGGGGTCGATACAGCAGTTTCGATGTAATCCAGAACTCACGATCCATGTAGTCAAGATAGGCCCGATTGCCCGTTGCTTGATAAAGACGCGCCCACGTTGGAGGACCCATGAAAAGCGCGTCGCACCACCACCAGACCGGCTTGCCTGGAACATCGGGGACCTTCATCAGCGCGTCAAACGTTTCCTTGGTCGGCATCATCATTTTCTTCTGACGATAGATATGGTAAAGATCGAGGTACGTTTGTCCCACCGCGTGATCGTTTGCTGGCGCATCATCGTTTGGCCCTGTGGGATTCAGTTGCCAATCAAACGTATTCCCCATCCGCAGCATCGCGGTCTGGAAGCGCAGATCCGGCAACGCATTGGCGGCCGTCATATATCCCGCGTACAGCGCGGCGAATGTCCACTCTCGATTGAAATACTTCTCAGAATAATTCAGCTGCCAATTCCCCACTGTGCGCACCGCTTTGTCGATAGCCGCCGTGGTCAATGCGGGTGAGAGATTCGCCAATGGAGGCGCCGCAGTGAGCACGTCGCCGATATGTGACTCCTGTTGTCCCGGCTTCCCTCCCGGCTCCCGGATTGCCGCCAATTTCGACGGATGCGGTTGCGTGGCATACCCCGGGAAACAAGCTCCCCATGCAAAACAAAGACTCGCCGCCGATACGATTCCTATGCGAAACCTTCTTGCGCAATTTTCCGTTACTGCTCTTGCCATACGCTTGACGCACATCTGCGTAGTCTCCTTGATCACTTCAAATCGCCGTCGTTTCGAGACGAACTCATATTCGACCATCTCTCTTGATGGCGTCTTGTGGAGGCTTCGCCCTCACGCCAGCTCAAACGGCACTTCGACCACCTGGCCCGTCGCAAGATCGTGCGCAATTGCTTTCCAATTGCCCTTTGGATCGTTCACGGCAAAAGGAACACGCTCGACATAAGGGCTCGATTGTAGCAACACGTTGCGCGCATACAACTCATACAACTCTCCTGAAGGATTTCGAAATTCGAGATGAATCGCGCGGAAGGTACTATCCGGAAGAGGACCCTCCCCGGTCAGAACTATTTCGGCCATCTCTCCGGCCCGTGCATTTCTTGTTTCCACTCGTAAACCGGGCAAAGCCTGTTGCGACCGCGTAAAAACAAGCGCCTCCCACCAGTTCATCGTGGCCTTGACTGTGGAAACCTGGCCTAGATTCTTACGGCCTCGAACATCATAAGTCTGGGCGGAATCTGTCCATTGGATGGTCACATCGATATTTTTTTCAAGCAGTGAATTGTCGATATTTCCTGCCAAATTGGGATCGATCTCCGGAATGGAACTGTCGGCAAGCAACTTCGGGTACGCACCCCACCCACCGTCATCCGTCTGCGGATTTCTGAAAATGGCGACTTGCTCGCAACTTCCATTGGCAAACCGCACCACCTCGGTTCCCGGCACTCGCTTGCCATCGGGGCCCAGCACCCGCACCTGTGGCTTTATGCCGGCTAACTCAAATACGCTCTCCATCAACTCGGGGAGACTGGTGCCTGAACCCTTCAATCGAAGATATGCATAGTCCGCCACTTCCAGATTCAGGAAGATGGCTCGCCCGGAACCGAACTGATTCACGATGACCAGCGGCACCTCCCCGCTATGCGCAAGCGGTTTTCCGGATACGGCGATTACAGTTGGATCGCCAGGCTGCAATTCTTGAAGCTGCTTGCCTTCTAGCTGCACAGCGCCCTCGCTGCCGCTCCCTTGAACGGTTTTCGCCGTATTCCGCGCTGGTCCGTGGGCGATGCCGAAGACATCATCCAATTGTCCGCCGCCGAAATCTCCTTGGCCACCCAGATCGGCGTTCCCGTTTGCGGGGAAATACCCTGCTACCTTGGCTCCGCCAATATCGCGTCCGTGCCCGTCCAGGTCGGCGGCACGATAGTCCGCCACCAACGTTCCACCGGCCTGCACGAACGCTCGAATTTGCTGGGCCTCTTCGACGCTGACCGCAATCGACTGCGGCATGATGAAAACTTTGTATTCGCCAGAACTGAGATCGCCCGCTTCGATTCGTTGCTTGCCAACAAAGTTGTACTGCAGCGCCAGGTCCTCAACCAGCTTGGTCCAACTGTTGCGCACCGCAACGCAAATGCTGTCGCTGTCTCCGCCGCTCTTCAGCATCCATTCACGGGCATATTTCAGATTGTCCAACAGCCAGTGGACTTGGATGGAAGCCTGCGAATAATGGATGGCAATTCCGTCATGCTTACGCTTGGAGTTGATTGTCAGCTTGCCGATGCCGGCGCGCAGCTCATGGAAAATGCCGGAAAATGTATCTGCGGAAGTCGTCAGTTGGCCGGTGCTCATATCCACAAATTCATTCGCCGCTTCGTTGTCGTCCCAGATCAGCGCCGCATTGTGGCGGTGGAATAGTCCCCACCAGATGGGCCGGATCGCGC
>JAJZDO010000141.1 GCA_021805955.1 Acidobacteriota bacterium | reverse complement strand
GTTTTCGATCTTCTCCACGGTGGCTGCGAGCGGATAGTCGCCAAATACGTCTGCGATCCATCGAGAGAAATCGTTCCTTTTCAGATGATCGCTGAAGGCGGAGACAGGCCATGACTCCAGCACCGAAATCAGTTCACGGAGGCTCCGCGCTCGTTTGCCGGAGATTGCCCCGTTCCTCCAAAAAACGAATTGACTGCCTTCGGAGACCGGAAGATCGATATATTTGGCGGCGTGACGAATATGGGGTGTCAATCGGGGAGTCAGGTGTATGCGGGTGACCTCGCCGTTCGATTCCGTTGTTATGGGAAGTGCGGCGGCCTCGCCAATCGGCAGGAGTGAGAGTGACTGAAGCCATTCGCTCTCACTCCTGCTGCCTGCACATGTTCCGCAGAGATGCCGCAGTACAGCGATCTCTTTCGGATCGGACTCTCGCGTGACGATGACTACTTTCAAACTCGCCAGGATATTTGGATGGAGACTGGAAGCGCGATAGCTGACCAGAATGTAGGAAAGCACATCGAGATCCAGCATTTCCTTTGAACTGTCATCATGCAGGAAATAGTGCGCCTCATCGACGACGAGGCGATGCGGCAGGCCGGTATATTGGCGAAGCGTTGCGATAGACGGCAGAAGATTTTTCACGTAGTCCAGTCGGACGTCCTGTGGCGTGTGCGACAGGTCGATCACGACGCTGACATCGCCATGGCGCAACGCGCGCAGCAGATCGCGAGGGCGCGGCAGCGGATCCTCGCCGCCAAACACCAGCACACCTGGAAGGGCTTCCAGCGACGTATAGTCGCCCTCTGGATCGACAATCAGCAAGGAATAGCCGAAGAGAATCAATTGTTCGCAAAGAAGGCCGACTGCCCAGGACTTCCCGGATTTTGTGTCGCCGGCCACCAATACTGTGCGGCCTCGAACCGCCAGTGAAAACGGATCGCCTGAGTCTGTGTATCCCAGCAGCACGCTGCGACGGCTCTTCGGCGAAGGTGGAATCCGGCGCTGATGGACCAGGGTGTGAAGATATTGGGCGACGGATTCAGGACCATTTCCAGGCAGGACATAGTCGGCTGCTGCCATCAGGGCCGGGCTTCCCCAGCCGACCGCGACCCCGAACTCGCAGGATCGCAGCAATTCATGGTCGTTTTCCGCGTCGCCAATGGCCACCACGTTGTGAGGCGACAAGCGGAGAATCTTGAGAATTTCTCGCAAACCAGTCGCCTTGCTGATGGCCTGGCCGAGAATCATGACTCGTCCTCTGTTGAAGATAAGAGAGTGCGGCAACTCACGGGCCCGCAATATGTTCAGCAATCGAGGTGCATCTTTTGCGTCTGCTTCTACAATCGATTGCCCCGCCTTGAAGTCGACTCCATCAGATAGAAGCGCTTCCAGAAGGACGGCGGGAGGACGCTCCCCGAGAAGTTGCGTATATCGACTGTCCGGAACGTAGATCACGGCGCCATTCTCGGCGACTACGGCATCCACAAAATGCAGGTTGCCTGCTACCCGTTCCAGATCCGACAGTATTCGTCCCGTGACGATCAGTACGATGATGTTCCGCGCGCGAAGCGTTGCAATTGCCTGCCGCATCTGATCGCCAAGCACATCGTTCTGGGCGATCGTACCGTCGTAGTCCAAGGCTAGAGCCAGAAACCTCATCAGTCTCCTCAATTCTCACTGACAAGCAAATCGAACACGCGAATCCAACGGCTACCTGACCGGGGATTCCGTTGATTCATCGCTCACTCTTCTATCGTGCAGGGCATATTTTGCGACTTTGTAACCCAGGTCGCTCCTCGATAAATTGAGCTGTCTTGCGGCCTCCGCCTGCACTCCATCGGTCGCTGTCAGAGCGCGCTCAATCAATGCCAATTCAATCCTTGCCAGGGTCCCCCGCAAATCGAGATGCTCAGGCAATCGGGCCGCCAATTGCCCGGCGTCCAGTCTCGCCTCAGTTTTTGGGCCGTCTGCCGATGCGATACTCAAGGGAAAATCCTCGGGTTGCAACTGGGAGTGTTGGCCCAGGATATGAGCGCGTTCCAGAAGATTTCGCAGCTCCCGGATATTGCCTGGGAAGTGATACTGGGTCAGCTTGGCAATCGCTGCTTCGCTCAATCGCCGCTGGGGCACCTTCATCTCTCGGGCAATTCTTGCGGAGAGAATATCGCACAGGCCCGGGATGTCTTCGAGCCGATCGCGCAAAGGTGGCAAATGGATGGGGAACACGGCCAGACGATAGTACAAATCTTCGCGGAAGGATCCAGCCTGCACACGGTCCCTGAGATTACGATGTGTCGCAGCAACCACGCGTACGTTAACGTGACGGGTCTTGGTCGAACCCACGCGCTGAATCTCTCCATCTGCAAGCACCCTGAGCAATTTTGCCTGGGCCGCGGCGGACAATTCTCCGGCCTCGTCCAAAAACAAAGTCCCCCCATCGGCGGACTCAAACAGTCCGATCCTGGTTTTGTCCGCGCCCGTGAATGCGCCGCGTTCATGCCCGAACAACTCGCTCTCGATCAAAGTCTCCGATACAGAAGCGCAATTGATGGCGATGAAAGCTCTCTGTGCCCTGCCGCTGTTTCGGTGAACTGCGCGTGCGACCAGCTCTTTGCCCGTGCCTGTATCGCCTGTGATAAGAACCGTCGTGTCTTTCGGCGCGACCAGAGCAATCGTTTCACGAACAGCGCGTATACCTTCACTCTCTCCAAAAATCTCGTCCGGACCTTCCATTTGGAGCACCGCCGTTCTTAGAACGGCGTTTTCTCTAAGGAGCGCGCTGTGTTCGCAGGCCCGTTTGACAGCAGCCCGCACCGCGTCCGGAACGAACGGCTTTGTCAGGAAGTCGAAGGCGCCCTCTTTCATGCTTTCGACCGCGAGTTCCAAGGTACCGACCGCGGTCAGAAAGATGACCGAGGTAGCCGGATCGCCCTGCTTTGCTGCCTGCAGCACGTCCAGGCCATTGCCGTCAGGCATTTTCTGGTCTGTAAGGACGACGTCAAAGTCTTCCCTGGCGAGAATGGCTGTCGCGTCCACAACCCCCGCTGCCTCGACGACGATATGGGAATCAAGGCGAAGATTCGCGGCGAGAATGCGCCGCATACTGGGCTCATCGTCGACAATGAGGACTTTTCCCATCTATAGCTCCTTGTGGGATGTTTCGATTCGATCTTCAGTGGAGACATCTGAAAGCGTCATGGAGAAGACAACACGGCCCTTCTGATTGCTGCTGACCCAGAGGTCGCCTCCATGGACCTCGGCGACTCGGCGGGCGATTGCAAGCCCGAGGCCGGTACCGCCCGGTTTGGCACTGTAAAATGGCTCGAAAATCCGCGGGAGATCCGCGTCGGGAATGGGTTCGCCCGTATTCTGAACGTCGATCTGAACCAAAGTATCCTTCTGTGCCGCGTCCAGTGCGATTGCCCCGGGCGAATACGCGGCATCAATTCCATTCAGAACCAGATTCAACAATGCGCCTTGTACCTGAGCAGAATCGACTTTGATTGCTAGATCCTCTGAGCAAAAATAGCTTACCTGGATGGACCTGCTCGCGGCGTGGGCTTTCACCACATCGACGGTGTAGGAGAGCAGGTCGTTCACAAGAACGGACGAGAGCTGAGGAGCGAGCGGCCGGGCATAGTTCAAAAACTCCGTCGTCAAACGCTCTAACCGGCTCGCTTCTCTTGCCGCTATCTGAACCATTTCTTCGCGGTCCGCAGCGCCAAGATGGGAGTTGGCCGCAGTTACAAGGGAACTGGAAATCATTGCCACCGGGTTGCGGATCTCATGCGCGATGCCACTGGCAAGGCGGCCCACAACCGCCAGCTTCTCTTCCTCCACGAGTTGTTCGCGGGTTGCATGCAGGACAGCCATGCTCTCGAACAGTCTGGACTGCTGTTGTTTCAGTTGGTGGACGAGAAGCCATACCAATATTCCGACGAGGGCATAGATCATCGAAATCATGCCGACTTCCAGGAATTCTGAAGGCCGAGGGGGAGGATGCACTGCAAAGAAATGCCGTGTCCAGAAAAACATCATCCCGATCGCCGCAGCGATGGTAACCGCAGTGGACTTCAAGCCGCAATAATAAGCGCACTGCAAAATCGGAATCGCGAGCAGGACGAAGTAGGGATTGTCATCGCGGTTAGTAAGAACGGCGAGCCATCCGGCAAGGATAAAAATCATCGCCACCGAAAGAAAGGTTTCCGTCTTTGCGGTCTTCTCTCCGATCTCATCCGTTCGTCCTTGTAACCAGGCGATTTCTAGAAATTTCAGCGAGAACCCGATGCCCAGGATGACGATGACAGAGATAGAAGGCTCGCCCAGCAGGGAATGAAAAAAGGTATGTAAAAGAAGCAGCAGCCCGAGCACGAAAAGGGTGAGCACGCAAAAAGCTGTCTGCTGCCTTCTGAAGGAATGAGCTTCGAATACTTCTAGCGATGGGATCTTATGCATCGTCTTTGTCGCAAAAGCGGCGGCATCTTGAGGGTACGCTTCAACTCCCATGCATTGCGAGTTATCGGGATGGCCGATGTTTGTCGTCATTTGCGGCACTGCTCTCTGCTACAGGAGAAGCGGCGCGACCAGACGCAGCCGGAATCAAGGCGTGCACGCCAAATTCATGCACCAGCCGACCGCCGGCATGTGCGGTATTGACGAGAAACACAAGGCCGACGCTGTAGAAAGCCAGGAACGTAAGCGGCAGAAGGGTCGAGAAAAGCCTGGTTTCCCGGCACCGCAGAACACGCGGCAGAAGAAACATTCCCAGCAAAATAACGGACAGTACCGAGAATACAATCTCGGTTTCCATCGCAAGACTTTCGTGAGTTTCAAGAACTGCATTCACAGCATTTTCGCGTTCTGCAATCTCCGCCGCAGCCTTTCCCGTAGACATAGCAACGTACATGCCGGCAGTGCCGAGAAGGAGCACGAGAATCGCAGCAATCATATAGGGCCTGCCCCTCGGCGCCGGCAATACCGCGCTGATTGCAACAAACAATGGGCTAAGGAGCAGAAGCGCAATGGGAAAATGGATGATGAGGGGATGCAATGCGTCCCAGTTCGGCATAGGCGGAAATTGCGGCATGGCGAACCTCCTGGCTGACACGGACGAGTTCGCCGCCGGACAGGCCGGCGAACTCGAATTGACGCTCAAGATACTTTTTCGAACATCTCTCCAGGAGTAAAGCAGGATGGACAATTGGAGAAGTTCGGCTCACTCGTTGTGTAGCCGCATGTCGGGCAAACGAAAAAGGTCGTGCTCTTCGAGCCTTTCAGCTGGTCCAGATTCTGCAGCGACCGCGTATAGAGTTTCGCGTGTTCTGCCTCGGCGGTTTTCGCAAAGTCAAGGCTTCTCACCGCGTCCGTGTTGCCATCGCGTCGCGCCTGTTTGAGAAATGTTGGATACATGATGTCGCGTTCATACGTCTCACCCTTGATCGCGGCCTCCAGATTCTCTCGCGTCGATTTCACTTCCGGCGATTCAAGCTTGGCCTGGGGAACAGCGCCCATGCCTTTGATGACCTGCGCATGATTTGAAGCGTGGACCCCTTCGGCCCGTGCCGCTGCACGGAACAAGCTGGCGACCTCGCCATAGTTCTCGCGATCCGCTTGCTCGGCAAAGGCTAGGTAGCGCATATGCGCATTGCTTTCCCCGTTGAAGGCTGCCTGCATGTTCTGCAGCGTGGTGGTCGAGGTTGCTGCGCTGGCGCCAACAGAGTACGCGCCCATGGCCCAGGCTGCGAGAGAAACGATCGACAGGGCACGAAATATGGATTTTACGTGAGGCATTTTTGTTCCCCTTTCAATAGCCGCTGCGTGTGGGTGCGGCGACTACTGTGAAGTCTGCACGCCAGGCACCATTTCAGCCGGCTGCATAAGACCAGTAATTCGCGCGTTGGACGAGTGAGCAGCTAACGCAGGAGCAGGCGATGTCCTAAGATTTTGACGCGAGGGTCAGAGAATTCGGACAACAAATCCTCTTTCCTCAGCAGCATCGCTGGAAGTATCAGGAAAATAAGAAGCCTTCCGTCATCGGATTTTGGATGTTTGCTTGCATTCGATGGGTACATCGATCTATTCGAGATTGCGTCAGGAGTGTGTGTATGAGGAGTCGTGAGAACAAGACCCGAGCAACGAACAAACCCATAGGAGGTACGCTTCTCTATGTGACCGAGGCGGTCGATGGTCCCGACGAAGCTCTCACCATTGACTCCGGTCTAGCTGACATCAACTGGGATGCAGCCTGCGCAGCGCAACGCCAGCGCGGGCTCCGCTGAAAAGATTCAATGGATTTCACTTTATTGGCGCCCGGCCCGCTTCTGCGCGATCACCAGACCACGAGGAGTGGGTAGCAGAACGACAGACAACAGACCCTCCGCCTCCATCTTCAACGCAGCGTCGCGAACCACTTTCAGATGGGAACTGGCGTCGTGCATCAGGAGGATGCCGTGCGGCTTGATCTGCGGGAGGAATCGCCTGACCTCCTGCTCGCGTATGGGCGGATCGCTGTCGCTGAACAGAAAATCGATGCACCCGTCCACTTGCATTTCCAGGCTGGATTCATTGCGAAGATCAATCCAGTCCGCAAGACCGGAGTTGGCGACGTTTTCCCGCGCCCTGGCATAGACAACTGGATCAAACTCGCAGCTCACGATACGGCCAAAACCGTTGCGCTTCAAGCCTTCCGCAATCCAAAGCGTGCTGACGGCAAGAAAGGAACCGGTCTCGACCACCAAATTCGGCTTGATGGTAGTGATGAGCGTCCGAAGAAACTCTAGCACCTCCGCCTCGGCCGTCATCGAGTCGTACATGCTCCAACGTTCTGGATTGGGACATTCGGGGGTTGGGCGATGGTATTCCTGCAGCAGAGCGCCATTGGCGAGCTCCGCCTGCCGCATGATTTTATGTTCCTGCTTCAGTTTTTTCTTAAAAAACTGCATACGGAAGGGTTCTGACTGGCGCAGAGCAAGTTGTTGCGAAAATTATGCCTTGACGATTTTGCCGGACTTGATGCAGCCGGTGCAGACGCGGATGCGCTTGCTGGCGGTGTTTATCTTCGCCTTGACGGTCTGAAGATTGACATTCCAGCGACGGCGCGTCACATTGTGCGCGTGGGACACGTTGTTGCCGAACTGCGGCTTCTTCCCGCAAATTTCACATGTTTGTGCCATGATCTGTATCCTATATTCTGCAAATGTGGGATGTGGCTTTGGGAATTGCACACCGTCGTACGCCGCATCGAAAAGTCCTACACACCAGGAGTTTTCTGTTGGCAGAAAAACTCCTTCGACCCAAACCATAAGTGTACAGAAAATCTGCCCTGTGAGCAATCATGACCTCTGACGACACGTTACCCTGGACTCGGCCGGCTGTGACGATTCAACTCTCCCTTTCCGAAAACGCACGCGGTAAGAATTGCGCCCAGTGACGACCAAAAGCACTCTCCAACTTGAGCCGGCGACCAGCAAAGTGCGCGCCGTTTCCGCAGCGTTTCAATCGAACCCATTCCGTTCCACATGGGCGGTCTTCTGGGCCGCGTTCCTGGTGCGCGTTTTGTACATGACGCTGGCCCACACCTATCACTTCCGCACCGATGGCGACCATTTCCAATTTGGTTGGGAGATGGGGCGCGTCGCCAGGGCACTGGCGACCGGTTTCGGATACGCGGACCCGTTCATCGGCCACACCGGCCCCACCACGTGGGTGCCCCCGTTATACCCGCTGCTGCTGGCAGGCGTATTCAAGATTTTCGGCATCTACACGCTGCGTTCGGCCTGGGTAATTCTCACCTTCAACAGCTTCGTCTCCGCTCTTACGGCGATGACCACCTATGAAATTGCTGCCCGATGCTTCAATCGCCGCGTTGCGGTATGGTCGGCGTGGATCTGGGCGCTCTACCCTGCGGCGATGCAATATGCGGTCCGCTGGGTCTGGGAGATGACGCTCAGTACGTGGCTGCTGACCGTGATTTTCGTGCTCGCCTTGCGAATGCGTCGCATTGGAGAGATTCCAGCCGATACCACTGAGGTAGATTTTTGTTCCAGAGACGACGGTCGCACCCTGCGGCGATGGCTGATCTTCGGCCTTCTTTGGGGACTTCTGGGTCTCAGCAATCCTTCCCTACTGCTGTTCCTGCCGGCATGCGGACTTTGGGTGCTGCATGGAACTCGACATCTTCGGCGGCAAGCTGGGTTCGCATCGATGTCTGCGATCGTATTCATAATCTGTGTTTCTCCGTGGATGGTTCGCAACGCTCTGGTGTTTCATAAATTTATTCCCATGCGCGCCAACTTCGGAGCGGAACTGTATCTCGGCAATGGCCCCGGAGCCATGGGCTTTTTGATGGAATACAACCACCCCTACGAAGCCCAGGACCAGCTGGGGCTCTACAAGCAAATGGGCGAAGTCGCCTATGCGCAGATGCGCGGCCAGCTTGCGAAGAAATACATTGCAAGCCACCCTGGCCTGTTCCTGCGCAATTCCCTGAAGCGGCTTTATTTTTTCTGGATCAGCGTTCCCCATCCAACCGGGGGTAAATGGTACATAGAGCCTTTCCGAGTCGCCAATTTTGCCTTCGCCAGCATTGCCGGCCTGTTCGGCCTGGGATTGGCATTGAAACGTCGCATTCCCGCGGCGTGGTTGTTTGCCTGGGCCTTTCTGCTGATCCCGCTGATCTACTATTTCGTCACGGTCCACGCCAGGTTCCGCGATCCACTGGAGCCGATGATTGCAATTTTGGCGGTCTATCTGTTTCAGTCCGTGGAAAGGCGCTGGCCGCGGTGGCTTCACACCGGCAGGACGGTTGACGCGTCCTAGCCAGAACCAGTATTCTTAATTGGTTAGGCGATTCGCTCCGCGCTTGCGTTCTGCAACGCGCATGGATGAACCCCGATTTCCGCAGTGTCCACTGCGGCTCATAGGGTCACATGTTCCGCCTGAAATTTTATTTGCACCCGGCGCAAGCCAGAGGGTGCGGAGGACTTAAGTTATGTACGCAATTATTCGCACTGGCGGGAAGCAGTACCGTGTGGCGCCCGGAGATGTCCTCAAGGTCGAAAAACTGGCCCAGGCCGAGGGCAATATTGAATTCACCGATGTCCTGGCCGCCTCTGCAGATGGCCAGGACGGCGCTGGTTTGGCCAAGCCAAACTCCGCCAAGGTACTAGCGTCTGTCGTCAACGAAGGCCGCGCGAAGAAGGTGTTGGTCTTCCACTTCAAGCGTAAAAAGCAATATAAGAAGATGCAAGGACACCGCCAGTCCTACACCGAAGTCCGAATCCACGAGATTCAGGTTGACGGGCAGAGTTTTACCGCCGCCAGCTAAATGGAGATGGCATTTCGCCGCATCGAGCGGCTTATACGAAATTGAACTTCAATTCAAGGATTGAGCAATGGCACATAAAAAAGGATTAGGCAGTTCTCGGAACGGGCGCGATTCGAATTCGCAGCGACTGGGAGTGAAGGCATTTGGCGGTGAAGTTGTCACCGGCGGCTCGATTATCGTGCGGCAGCGCGGCACTCGCCTGAAGCCCGGATTGAACGTGGGCTTGGGCAGCGACGACACGCTGTATGCCAAGATCGACGGGCGCGTGCGCTTTGTGGATCGTGGGCGTACAGGACGTTTTGTCGCCGTCGACCCGCTTCCAGCCGAAGCATAAGGCGGTTCGCTAAAAATGTGCTGCCATTCTTAGCGAACAATGCCCGTCATTATTCTGCTTGGCAGAATCAAAAGCGCACTAAATAAAATGGGCTGACCCTAGGGTCAGCCCATTTTATTTGCCTACAACAAAGTTTAGCTTGCGATCGGTCCCGTCGAACTGGCTGCCCTTTGCGGGCGACCATTCGGGCCCATTACGTTTTCCACTAGGTCGAACACATCTGTCATGAACGAAGGTGGGTAGCTGACGGCAACCTGACCGGCTGGATTGCCCAAGGTCTGGGCAACATCATTCCAGCGCATCAGCGGTGAGGTGACAGGCATGGTGACCAGGCGACGCGCCGGCTCCGGCTGCAAGAAGTAACCTGCCCAGAGGGCGATGGAAGCCAGATAGACAATTTCGTGAACCAGTTCAGCTGAACTCGCAAGACTTGCGTTGTGACCGATGATCACAGAGTTGACCATATTATTAAGCGCGATTACACCAAATCCGAACGTCACTCCAAAGATGCGGCTACGGTAGGAAACGCCCAACGTCCTAGAGGCGAAGGCAAGAAAGGCTACCATACACAATGCAAGAACGCTCTGGGAACGTGCTAGGACTTGCGCAGCCGCCAATAGTAAGTTCATTCCTGTAGTGTGAGGGGTCATTCCAGAGGCGAATGCCAGAATCAAGGAAGCGGTAATGGCCCAGAGGAAGATCGGTTGGCCTAGTTTTTGCACGCCTGGCATGGAACGAACTGCGTGGCGGAACATCTCGTGCAGGACACGGAGCATAAGAATCGCGCCGACGCCGAAGGAGACCCAATATACGTAGAAATATATGTAGTAGGCGTGAACACCACTGATCAGGCGCAAACCGTTTAATGTGGCATCTACAAGCTGAATGGATTGACTGGCGATACAAAAGATGAGGAACTGCCAAAACGCCGGATATATCCGGCTCTTCTCGGCTCGATACACACAATAGAGTGCTGTTGAAAGAAACAGCAACTCAAGAAAGGTCGGGAGTGCGATATGTAGCCAGACGGACATAGGTTGCTCCAGTGAGCCTGAAGAATACCGCAGACAGAGCGAACCCGCAACTATAAAATTGCGTCCGTGCAAAAAAAGGATTACCTTGGTTTGAAGTTACTTGTTAAAACCGCAGGTGCTGCCGGGCGCGCATGTGGGCATCGGGCACACTGTATTGCTCACTATCATGGTAGAGCTCTGAGTTGGCGTTGTAGATTTGAAGGCCAGCATATGATCCGCTGCAAAGCCTGTGATTAGCATTCCAAGAACGAGAGTGCGAATGGCGATTTTCATGATTGCGTATCCTTCGAGTGCCTGATTTTTTGTTATTTGTTGAATCCACAAGTACTTCCTGGCGCGCAGGTTGGCATTGGCGATGCGGTGTTGCTGGCTACCATGGTGGAATTCGGGGTCGTTGCGACAGACTTGGAGGCCAGCATGTTGTCGGCAGCGAAGCCAGTGATGAGCATTCCGAGAACGAGGGCGCGGACTGCAATTTTCATGGTAGGGTGTCCTTTAGTTACTATCTGTTTTAGATTTAGCGCTTGGAGCGCTTGACAAGTTCGAGTATACTGATTCAATCGGATAAGTCCATATTTCCCAATAATATAGCAGCATATTTACTAAGAATGTGACCGAGGTAACCATCGGAGTGCCTTTTTTGTCAAATTGCTGCATATTTTGTGCGCCAAAACGGCTTCACCGTCGGTACCTCCGTTGTGATAGCTTCCCTCTTTCAGAACCGGCAGGTTCATCCCCAAGCAACCCAGCTAAGCGCAGGGTAGAGGCTTCAGACGATCCATACGCCGATCTCCCGCAACCTTGTGTGTCCCAACCCTCACAACGAATCTCCCCCTTTCCACGAGCTATACCCCTGAAAGGCTCGAAAAAACAGACCTGGCGAGACCGCCGGCGCATGGTAAAATGGGGAGTAGCTTCTCTTTGGATAAGTCCTTTCTGAATCAAGCTTTTGCCCGACGTTTTGGGCCTAAACTGCTGACGATGGACATGTTCCGAATTGATGCTGCTTCCCCAACCTGTTTCCGGAGTCCCATGGCAGAGAAAGCGCTATTCCCAGAAATGACCTCTGACACCACCGCAGGCGTCCCGATCGAACTCACCCGGGAAGAAACCAATGCTGCGGCGCAATCTGCAACCCGACAGCGAGCCAGCGACAAATACACCAGCGTGTCGTAGTTGTACTCGGTG
>JAJZDO010000812.1 GCA_021805955.1 Acidobacteriota bacterium | reverse complement strand
CAAATGAGGGTTGAACATGCAGAATCAACACTGTGTTTAGGAAATGGATCGGATACGCGATGAAAGCTGACCCGGTCTATAGAGGGTGAATAACACTCGCACCTGGAGTGAAGGGTTCCCGCAAAGTGACGATCATCACCCCATTTCCTGAACTGAAAACGTTGAGTATTCGATGGGCAACTATAGAAGAGTGCATGCATCCAAGCATGGGTAACGCTTCTAGGTCTTACCCACGCAACTCTACGCATTTTTCAGTAGTTTGAAAGTGTGCATTGCTTTGCTGTTTCCTTATGTGGTCGATTGCTTCACTTCCTGTCTGGGATTCTCGAACTCTGCTGTGACGACTAACAGGCTTTGCCTGTTTTTCGCATCGACCTCCCAGATACCGTTAGTTCGCAAGATTTTTAGAGCGGATAGATCCATGCTCTTGGAACCTACAGGGCGGTGTTTGTGAATCAGAGACTGCGCGTAGTCCTTGTCGAAGACGAGATTCAAGTACGCGGCTATATACAGAATCTGTTGGAGGGCTTGGACTGCGTTGTCAATTCTCTCCAGTTGATCGACGTCGCCGAGACTTGTCGCTCCGCCGTAGCAGCCGATTTGCTGCTGATCGATACCACACTGCCCGGAGTTGATTTGGAATCGATGCTGGTCAAGTTGCGCCAGCAGTTTCCATTTCTCAGCGTCGTTCTTCTCATTCCAGCCAGCAATCGTTCAGGATTCCTTGCCGCCGCCCGAGAGGGCGTCTACGACGTACTGCCGAAACCGTTCTTGAAACACCAGATGGATGCTATTCTTCGTCGCGTACGCGATCGCGTGCGCAGCACGCAGGCACAAGCCTCCAGCAGATCCATCATTCGAGAAGATCTTGGCAATGGAACCTTCTTCCTTGCGGCAACTCCCGCCATGAAGAAGATTCACGACCAGGCTGCCGCCATCGCCCACGCAGATATTCCGGTGCTGATTACCGGCGAGAGCGGCGTCGGCAAAGAGGTGGTCGCCCGCCTGATTCACCACCTGTCCCGCCGCTCCAATGAAGAATGGCTCAAGATCAATTGTGCCGCCCTCCCGGTCGACCTGCTGGAAAGCGAATTGTTTGGCTATGAGGCCGGCGCGTTTACCGGCGCCACCAAATCCAAGCTCGGCAAGTTTGAAATGTGCGACAAGGGCACGCTGCTACTGGACGAAATCGGGGAAATGAGCCCCCAACTGCAGGCCAAGCTGCTGCATGTGTTGCAGGACGGCACCTTCTCCAGACTGGGCGGTCGCGGCGAGAAACAAACCAATGCTCGCATCCTCGCCGCCACCAACATCGACATTCAAAAGGCGCTCGCAGAGAAGACTTTCCGCGAGGATCTCTATTACCGGTTAAGCACATTCGTGTTGCACATTCCTCCGCTGCGCGAACGCCGCGAGGAAATTCCATACGTGCTCACCCAGATGTCCCGGCAATTGGCGGCGACGCATGAGTTGGAGCCCGTCCATTTCTCGCCCCAGATGATCGCCGCCTGCGTGGCTTATCATTGGCCGGGCAACCTCCGCGAGTTGGGCAATTTCGTCAAACGCTACCTCGTGATTCGGGATGAACCCGCCGCGCTGGCCGATCTCGAGTCGAAAATCCCTGGTTACTTCCTGCCCGTCCCGGAACGGAACAGCATGGTGACGGCAACCACCAGCCCCGATCTCAAGTCGATGGTACGCGGCTTGAAAGATCAGGCGGAAATGCAGGCCATTCGCGATACCCTTGCGGAAACCAAATGGAACCGCCGCATCGCGGCTACACGGTTGAACATCAGCTACAAGGCGCTGCTCTACAAAATACGGCAATACAACCTGTCTGCGCCGGCACAATCTGCGTAAAATTGCACCATAGTTCTCTTGTCCTGCTTCGGCTCCGCATTCATTTCCTTTTTTGGGAGAGGTTCACGATGATCCATAACGTCGTTGTCAATCTAAAGAACTCGAAAGTGCTCCACGGCTATTACCAATCCGCCGGCGTTCTGCAGGATCCAACTGCGGTACCTCCCGATCTGCCCACCAGCATGACCATTCAGCCGGAGGACGGCGGCCCCGACGTGACGTTTCGTCTGGAGGATGCCAAAGCCGTGTTCTTCGTCAATACATTCACAGGTAGTCCGAGTCAACAGGACGTGCGCTTCTTCGACTCTCTCTCGATTCACCCCTACCTCTGGGTTCGGATTGCGTTTCTGGATGGAGAAATTATGGAAGGACGCGTTTTGAACGATATCGCTCTGTTGACCAAAAACGCGTTTCAACTCTTTCCCGTTGACGAATTGACGAACAACCGCAGCCTCTTGGTTCCGAAAACTTCGTTAAGCACCTTCCAGATCATTGGCCTTTTGGAAGCCCAGGCAGCCCAAGCCCAACGCGAAGTCGCCTAGCGTACCGATCCATTCCTTCGCCCAAATCGATGTTGTTTCAAAGGGGCGCGGCGGTAGCCGCGTCCCTTTCGCATCCAGGCCTTTCACCTCAATTGCCGTCACTTTCATCCTCTGGCGGGTGCCGAACTCTGTGTAGAAGATGGGTAAACTATGGGCCCTGCGCCACCTCACAGTGCAAACTCCTGCACATAAATCGCGACTGTGAATTTTCTCCTTCCCAGAGACCCTTTCAGGACTGCGAGTCACGCGTTCGATTCGACGCAAATGGTTTGGCCTCGCAGTTGCAACATCTTCGGTGAGCGCACTTTCACGGCTCACCTTGAAGGGGTACCAATGAACCACGAAGGGTCATCCGTGCTAGGCAAATCCGCAGTCATTTTGGTGATCGTCGCAATTGTTGCCATCGCACTGAATCTCGCTTTCGCGCACTCACTTCACTTTGAATCGCTCGGCCTGTTTGGTTTTGGCCTCTTCTGCCTTTTCTACGCTGGCGCTATCTCGCCTCTTTCCCGTCATACCCATGCCAAGGCCAAGCCTGTTCCCGCAACCCCGGCTAGGAAGACTCTCCTTGGGCTGTCCATCATCGACCGCCAGGGTTTGTCGCACAAGCAACCGTTTGAACCCAGCGCCCGCCCCTGTCACGCACTCACCGTTGACCTGGAGGATTATTTCCACACCGAGGTCGCATCCCAGGGCATTTCCTTTTCCGACTGGGAACACCAGCCTTCGAGGATTGAGCCCAGTACGCACCGGTTGCTGGACCTGCTGGATCGCAATCGGACCCACGCGACCTTTTTTGTGCTGGGCTGGGTGGCTCGGCGCTACCCGCGCCTCATCCGAGAAATCCATCATCGCGGCCACGAGATCGCCTGCCACAGTCTCGACCATCAACGCGTCAATCGGATGACCCCAACCCAATTTTATGAATCCACCGCCAACGCCAAAGATCTCATCGAGTCGATCGTCCAGGAGCCCATCTTCGGCTACCGCGCTCCGTGCTTCTCCATCACTCCGGGTTGTGAGTGGGCGTTTGATGCGCTGGCCAAGCTTGGCTTCAGTTACGACTCCAGCGTTCATCCCGTGCATCATCCCACCTACGGCAATCCCAACGCTCCTCGCAGCGCCTATCCGGTCGCGAACGATCAACTGATGGAGTTTCCCATTGCCACCTGGAAAGTCGCCGGACACAATCTTTCCGTTGGTGGCGGCGCTTATTTGCGCC
>JAJZDO010000020.1 GCA_021805955.1 Acidobacteriota bacterium | reverse complement strand
GCGACCAGTTCGTCGTCCACCTGGGTCTGTTTCGGCGGCCACATGCCGAGCAAGTTTTGGTAGTAAAGATATTCGTCGGCACGGTCCGGCGCTGGCTGGCCGTTTACCGTGGTCTTGGCGCTCTCGTTGCCATGCGCCCATTGCAGCAGGTGGGCCCGCCATTCATCGGGCAACTCTGTCAGAACATGTATGCGCATGCGCGCGTCTTCGCCATGCTTAGTGTCATGCGTCGAGGTTGTCAGCATGGCATCCGGCCAGCGCTGCATGCGATGCATGTTGGCATCGTGGAACTCTTGCGGAGTGGTGGAGGTCCGCCCGCTGCCGCTGCCGACTTCATTTAAAGATGCGAGCGGACTGTGACGGTAGAACACGGTATCTTCCATGCCCTTGGCCTGCACCGGGCTGGTGTATTGCTGAAACTTCATGGCAAAGCGCAGACGCTGGACGAACCGCTCTTCCCTTTCCTTCGGCCCGCGGACCGGACAAATATGCTCGCGGATGAATTCGAAAATGGAGTAGTCGAGGTTGGGGTTTCTCCGCCGTGCCTGGCCGATAGCTTCATTGACCGCCATCTCGTCGGTAGTGCTGAAGCCCTGATCGGAGATGTACGTTCGATAGACGGGAAAACACGCAACGACTTCCCGCAGGGCTTCCTGCAGGCCATCCAGAGTAAAATCCCTGCTGCAACGGCTTTGTTCGGAAAGGCGGTTCAACTCATGGGCGAGGACATTCAGTTCGCTCGCCATAGATGTCGCGGTAATTAGCCTCTTCGCGGTGTAGATCACATCGTGGTCTGGCTGCATGTGCCCACGGAAACGACGGTAAATGCGGTCGATTTCCGCGAGGTTTTGCGGTTCAACCCAAAGGCCGTTCAGCAGCGCCAGAAATTCATACCCGGTTGCGCCATCCACAGGCCATTCGGCGTTCAACCATTCCTGGCGCGCCAGAATTTTTTCGACAACAATATACAGCGGCTGTTGCACGCCTTTCGTTGCGTTACGCAACTGCAGCAGATACTGTAGCGGATCCAACAGCCCGTCGATATGGTCCAGTCGAACGCCATCGATGAGACCTTGTTCCGCCAACTCGATCAGCTTGGCATGGGCAGCCTGAAAAAGCGGCGGGTATTCCATGCGCAGACCGATCAGATCGTTCACATCGAAGAAGCGGCGATAGTTGATTTCCTGCATCGCCGTGCGCCAGTACGACAAGCGATACGGCTGCTGTTCCAGCAAAGCGTGCAGCGAGTTGAACGATTCCGGCCTGCCCGGTTCGCCGTTGAATTCAACGATGACCTCTTCCAAGTGCCGGTGGAGTGCCGGGCTCTCGTGGATCACCTTCAGGAGACGTTCAGTGGCGATGCGTGTTTCGCGTTCACGATCGACGCGCGCTTCCGGACCGGTCTGCTGATATCCGGGAATATGGTCGAGGTGAAATAAAATGCTCTCATATTCCTGACGGATGGCCGGCTCAATGTCCGAATTAGCCGTCGTTTCCGCCCATTTGTGCTGGAGCAAGAATTTAATTTGACGGGGGTTGAGAGGAAGATTGTAGTTGCCGTAGAGCAGGCAAAATTCACCATCGCGATATTCGATGCGCAACTCACCGGACTCCAGCACCTCGCCATACTGCTTGCCGAGGATCGCCAGCAATACCTTGCCGTGCAAATTGGAATTCACCGGGTACCAGTCGATGTCGAAGTATTCCGAGTCCGGGGAGGAAGGGCCATTGGCGAGGACATGACGCCACCACCGGTTCCACTGCGGATGCGCGCTCATATGGTTAGGAACAAAGTCGACGATCATTCCCATTCCACAACTATGGAGCGATGCCACCAGTGTTTCGAACTCCTTTTCTCCACCCAGCTCCGGGTTGATCAAAGAGAAATCGCAAGTGTCATAACCGCTCAGGCTGCCCGGGCGGGCCTGGAAGATCGGGGAAGCGTAGATGTGGCTGATGCCCAGTTGATGAAGATAGGGGACAAGTACATTGGCATCGGGAAAGCGAAAATCTTTGGTGAACTGAATTCGATAGGTCGAGCTGATTCTACGTCGTGCGGTCATTGTGTCTGCGTTCCTGACTCTATTCTCACTATTTCAGTTTCAATGTCTCCACTGGCCAGAACCACCGCGCCCACGCGGCTAAACTCTATTACGCCAGTGTTTTTATTCCACGATACAGGCTCGGACTTCGATGTGTAAGCCTCGTCCTCGCTGCTGAAGGCAAGGTCCGTCTCATTCCATTCGGTATTTCGCGCTTCACACGGGCCTTCGAGTGCAACGACAGCGGACATTTGGCCCTTTTGCGAACGCCATTGCAGCATGATGACCGTATCGCCGATCGCCGCGCTTCGGTAGAACTCAGCTTTGCGCAGCAGCAGGCTTCGTAAATGTAACAGTCGCCGATACCAACGGAGGCAACATACATGTTCGGGGCTCTGGCGTGCAGCCCAGTCGAGCTTGCTACGGAGAAATGTCTGTTTGTCTTGTGGATCGGGAACGCTGTCCCGATCTCCAAAGGCCTTGAAGCCCTCAAACTCCTTGCGCCTTCCTTCTGTAACCAGGCGGCCCAGTTCCGGATTGTGGTTGGTAAAAAATTGAAACGGCTCCGCGGCCGCCCATTCCTGGCCCATAAAGATCAAAGGAGTTTCCGGCGACAGGAGCAGCAGCGCGGCTGCGGCACGATAGGCGGCTGGAGAAATGCCGGAAGACAATCGATCTCCCAGTGCGCGGTTGCCCACCTGGTCGTGGTTCTGCAGATTGAAGACGCGCGACGCATGGGACAGGCCGTCCGGCTTGGTCCCGCGCGCATGCCCGGAGAAGTTGCTCAGTTCACCTTCAAAAAACCAGCCATCCTGAATCGTCTTTGCGATACTTGCAGTCGAGCCGTCGAAGTCGCAAAAATATCCGTCGCTGTCTCCAGCCATGCGACGGCGAATGTGATGGTGGAAATCGTCCGACCACACGGCATCGAAGCCATGGCCGCCCTTTGCCGAAGGCAACACCATCCGGCGTTCATTGCGCGCGTCTTCCGCGACAATGACGATTTTCCTGCCCAAATCCCGTCCCGCGGCATGAACGCGTTCCGTCAATTCGGTGAGAAAGTGCGGTTTGCTGTCGTCCTGGATGGCGTGCGTTGCATCCACCCGCAGGCAATCGATGCGAAAATCGTAGACCCAATGCAAGGCGCTTTCGATGAAGTAGTTGCGTACTTTTTCGCGGTCCTCACCATCGAAGTTCAGGCCATCTCCCCATGGACTGTGGTGCTTGCCGGAGTAGAAACGCGGCGCAAACGTGGAATGATATGCCCCGTCGGGCCCAAGATGGTTGTAAACGACATCCAGGCATACCGCGATCCCTCGCCGGTGCGCCCGATCGACCAGCAACCGCAAATCATCCGGCTTCCCGTAGCTGTGCGCGGGCGCGTAGAGTGCAACTCCGTCATAACCCCAGTTATATTCGCCGGCAAAGTCCGCGATCGGCAACAGTTCGATAACGTTGATGCCGAGTTGCTTGAGGCTGTCGAGCTTGTCTATCACGGCGAGAAATGTTCCTTCCGGCGTGAAAGTGCCCACGTGGAGTTCGTAAAATACCAACTCGCGCATACTCGGCATCGATTGGTGCTGCCTTCCCCAG
>JAJZDO010000488.1 GCA_021805955.1 Acidobacteriota bacterium | reverse complement strand
CTTCGGCCATACATCCCATTCAGATAGACAAAGCATCGCACAATTCCGTCCAAAGACCCATCCCGCAATTCCCCTCTGTTACTTCGATGCAGGATTGAGAACCCGGTACCGCCCTAACTCCTTCACCGTGCGGCAAAGTTTCCTCAGATCATCGAGCGCGGCGTCGGCCTCTTCGTTTCCAGGGATTGCAACGTCGGCGTAAAACATGTATTCCCATGGGCGGCCGATCATGGGGCGCGACTCGATTTTGGTCAGATTCAACTCTCGCGCCGCAAAAGTATTCAGCGCCTGCAACAGCGCTCCCGGTCGATTTTCCAGCAGAAAGGCCAGTGATAGCTTCGTCGGCGCTGCCTCTTTTGGAGCCGAGCCCTGCCTGCGAATGAGCCAGAAGCGAGTGTAACTCTCTTCTCGATCTTCAATCCCTTCCTGCAGAATGTTGCCGCCGTAGTGCCTGGCCGCCTGCCTGCTGGCAATCGCTGCCACGTCATTTTGTTTCGACTGCATGATGTGGCGAACGCTGCCCGCCGTATCGTAAAAACCGATCGCCTCGAATTGCGGATGCGCGGCAAAAAATCGTTTGCACTGTGCCAGCGCCACGGGATGAGACAACACCTGCCGCACAGATTCGACGGTCACACCGGGTGCGGCAATCAGGTTGTGGCGGATTCGCATCTCTAGTTCCCGCTCGACCACAAACTCGTGCTCGAAGAAAAGATCGTAGAAATCCATCACCGAACCCGCCAGGCTGTTCTCGACAGGAATGACCGCGGCATCAACGCGACCGCTACCCAGCGCTTCCAGTACCGCCCCAGCCGCGGCACATGGAACCACAATAACGCCCGGTACCAGCGTGAGCGCAGCTTCATGACTGAAAGAGCCCAGCTCTCCCTGGATTGCAACTTCCATGCAACTTCCTCCAAACATGCAAACAAGAAATTAATTCAATGCCGGCGGCAACCTTCCTCCGCCTTACGCGCAACTTATCACAGGTACTTGGCTTCGTAAGGAGACAAACGAATGTTGTGGACCGTCTTTGTAATTCTTCTGATCTTGTGGCTGCTCGGATTCATCGGCTTCCACGTACTCGGCGCGTATATCCATATTCTTCTTGTGATTGCATTGGTCGTTCTTATCTTCGCAGTCATCGGCGGAAGACGCACCATAGTTTAATTCACTCATCGCATAAGTGGAGCATCTTGCGGAAATGGCAAGGATCTCCACTTCAACCATTTCGTCGATCGGTTCCATCAGCTCGGGAACGGATGCGCGAAATCCCAAAGGAGAAGTCCCCCTATGAATAAGGATCAAGTTGAAGGAAAAACCGATCAGGTCGCCGGCAAGATCAAGCAGAAGGTCGGCGAAGCGGTAGGCAATGACAATCTGGCCAATCGCGGCGTGGCTGACCAGGTAAAGGGCGCGGCCAAGGAAACCTGGGGCAACGTGAAAGATGCAGCCAACCAGAACGCCAAGCAAAGTGCCGACGCGACGCGCGAGAACATCTCGCACAATGTGGAAAATACCAAAAACCGGGTCAACGAAAAGATCGATGCCATCAAGGAACAGCATCGTATGAATGAAGCCAAGAATCGCACCGCCTAGTGTCATCTAAATTCGTTAAAGAAATGATTCTCGGCCTTGTATCTGGGCACAGCTCAGTCGTAATGATTTTTGGCCTTGTATCAGGGCACGACTTCAGTCGTGCCGTAAATGTCGCAAAACAGATGGGCTTTAGCCCCTGAGTGCTGCTGTTCGAATCACTTTCATGCATCGAATTGTTGAATGAACTTCAGACTCAGGACACTGGCGATTTGGCCTGCGAAGAATTGAGAGTGGACTCAGGATTCCGGTCCATGTGCTGCCAGGAAATGCCCTCAGAGAGAAATTCTCTGAGGGCATTTTCGCCGGAAACGATGCCGTTCGAGCTCAGTACGCGCGATGCATCAGATCCACCGCAACCGCCAGAAAAAAAACAAAGGAAATGATTCCGTTCATGGTAAAAAAGGCCGCATTCATCCGGCTCAGGTCGCTCGGAGACACCAGCCGGTGCTCATAGATCAACATCGCAGCCACGGCGATCACGCCTACCCAGGTGATCCAGCCCAGATGGAACAAGGCAATCAATCCCACCAACAGCGCCAGCATCGTCAGGTGCATGATCCGCGCAATCCAAAAAGCGGCATTCAACCCAAACGCCTGGGGAATGCTGTGCAACCCCGCCTGGATGTCATGCTCGTAGTCCTGACATGCATAGAGAACGTCGAACCCGCCCACCCAGAACAACACTGCGCCAGTCAATACCACGATGCGCGGATCGAGCGAGCCACGCACCGCAATCCACGCTGCCGAAGGCGCGATGCCAAGCGCCAGCCCCAGCACCAGGTGCGACCAGTGCGTGAACCGTTTTGCGTAAGAGTAGAAAAAAATCACCAGTAACGCCACGGGAGCAAGCTTCAGCGTCAGGCGATTCAGCCGGCTGGCCCCGAAGATGAAAATCGCTGCCGACACAATTGTGAAGCCAATCGTGAATTGACGGCTCAGCAACCCGGCCGGAATCGCGCGCGAGGCCGTGCGAGGATTCACGCGGTCAATCTCCGCATCTGCCCATCGATTGAAGGCCATGGCCGCTGAACGCGCCGCGATCATGCAGACGACGATCCAGAAGAGTACCCGCCAGGCAGGGATTCCCCGCGCAGCCAGCATGGCCCCCGTCAGCGCGAAGGGCAGCGCAAAGACGGAATGCTCCCACTTGATCATTTCCAGCGTCGTGCGCAGGTTGCCGCTCATCGAACGTATCTTCTCCCGATCTGTCTGTTCTTTTCCTCTCCGCCACCCACGACCAGCGCGATTCCCGTTCCGAGCGGAGTCCTTCCTCCAGTGTAGGGCCTGCACACCCACTCGCCTGCGTTCGATCCGTAAGTGGAGCAATTCTCTCCCGCTACGCTTGCCAGTCACATCCCTCGTCGCAATCCCTCAGTACAATTCATAAGATGGATGCAGTACAGAGCAAGCCGCAAGATTCATCGATCCTCTCAGTACGATTCTTGCCTCAAATCGATTCTGAACTGCATCTAATCGCAATCCGGTAGAGGACGAAGACCCAGTTCGTACTACTCCTGTCGAAGATCAAAAACGCAGCACGAAGATCGCAAGGAAACCGCGAATTTGACCGTCAATAAAGAACCGCAGATCAATCCGTGGCTGATCGCGCTCTCGGTAGTTTTGCCGACGTTCATGGAGGTGCTCGATACCTCCATCGCCTCGGTCGCGCTGCCGTATATCGCCGGAAGCCTGTCGGCCAGCACCAATGAAGCGACTTGGGTGCTCACCAGTTATCTGGTTGCGAATGCCATCGTGCTTCCGGTCAGCGGGTGGTGTGCGCAGCGCTTCGGACGGAAGCGTTTCCTGATGACCTGCATCGTCATCTTCACCGTCAGCTCTTTCGCCTGTGGCGCCTCTACCAGCCTCGCCATGATCCTGCTGGCGCGGGCCGTTCAGGGTGCCGGAGGAGGAGCGCTCCAGCCCATATCTCAAGCCATCATGCTGGAAAGCTTTCCCGAGGAGAAGCGCGGCCAGGCCATGGCGGTCTATGGCCTCGGTGTCGTCGTCGCTCCCATTCTGGGCCCAACTCTCGGCGGG
>JAJZDO010000584.1 GCA_021805955.1 Acidobacteriota bacterium | reverse complement strand
TGCGCAAGGAGGAAAAAGCGGGTGTAGTTTTCCGGGTTATCTTCGATGTTGGCAGCCAGGATCACGGCGCCATACTGCTGTGCCGCGTGGCTGCTGGCGATGGCGGCAGCGGTGCGGTTTGCAGTCTCAGCCAAATGCTTGACGCTTCCGGCGGTGTCATAAAAAGCGCATGGCCGGATTGCCGGACGAGTGGCAAAGAATTTGCGGCACTGGGCGAGCGCAACCGGATGGGAGTAGACGGTGGAGATATCCGACTCCGCCACGCCGGTCAGAGCAATGAGATTGTGACGGATGCGCAGCAGAGCTTCGGCAACGATAACCAGATCGTACTTCAGCAGCAGATCGAAATGCTCGATGACCGAACCGGCCAGGCTGTTTTCGATGGGTACGACAGCGGCATCGACCTCGCCCTGGGAGAGCACGGAAAAAACATCCGCAGAAAGCTGGCATGGAAGAATGGAAGAGTCGGGCAGCAATTTCAACGCAGCCTCATGACTGAAGGCACCGATCTCTCCCTGAATGGCGACAAGTGGCAAGGCAACTCCCGTATCGCCGACCGCAGAAGTGAACATCACGGCGGCGTCTGCAACCCTCCATCATACCGTCCGCGACGAGGGTCACCGAACTCCGGCGCGGAGAAATTGCGGTGCTGACGAGCAAGACTCTGGCCGCGACGGCAGAACAATCTCAGCGGGGCGTCTTCAGCAGCAGGTCTGCAGCGACGGAAAGAAAAAAGACGCTGGCGATGATGCCGTTCATGGTGAAGAAGGCTGCATTGAGCCGGGTGAGGTCATGTGGAGAGACCAGACGATGTTCGTAGAGAAGCAGAGCTGCGACGAGGATGACGCCCATATCTCCGGCCAAACGGAAGTGAAAGAGGCTGGCGAAGACGACCAACAGCACAACGACTGCAAGATGGAAGAGCCGCGCAATGCGAAAGGCTGCATCCATTCCAAGCGACTGCGGAATGCTGTAGAGGCCCTCCTGTCGGTCATGCTCTAGATCCTGACAGGCGTAGAGGATATCGAAACCGGCAGTCCAGAGCAGAACGATGCCGGTGAGCAGCACGATCCGAAGATCGAGCGAGCCTCGGACGGCGATCCATGCCGCAGACGGCGCGATGCCAAGCGAAAGCCCGAGAACGAGATGACTGAAGCGCGACCAGCGCTTCATATAGGAGTAGCCGAAGAGCACGGCGATCACGATGGGCGAAAGCAGCAGCGCGAGCCGGTTGAGCCGCCAGCAGGCAAGTTCAAAACCTGCGGTCATCAGAACCGTGAAGCCGAGCACAAAGCCCGGCGTGAGCAGGCCCGCCGGAATGGCACGCATGCGGGTGCGCGGGTTGGTAGCGTCCAGAGAGGCATCGGCCCAACGATTGAAGGCCATGGCGGCCGAGCGCGCAGTAACCATTGCAACCACAATCCAGAAGAGAACGTGTACGGGGGGAATGCCACGGGCGGCGAGCATTGCACCGGTGAGCGCAAAGGGGAGCGCAAAGATCGAGTGCTCCCACTTGATCATCTCGAGAGTTACGCGAATCTGAGTTACTGCAGCCATCCTTGAACCTGCCTGTCTCAGTGTAGCGTTTCGTCGATGCGCCTGGGGGAACTTCGAGGTGCGGATTCGAAGGCAGATTTTTTGCGGAGAAAAAAATTGCGACTCAAATTCTTCTGGTGTGAAGAGCGTTCCGGAATGATACGATGCAACGCATGCCATTCCCTGCTCTCCGCCCTCTGGCCTTCGCAACGCTCCTGGTATTCATCCCTGCCGCAGCACAAACCAGCAGTCCATCGAAGGCCTCGGCTCAGGATGCAACTGTCTCCCTGCTTCAATCCCTTTCCAACGCTCCCGGACCACCGGGAGCCGAGGAGCCGGTCCGCGCCATCATGGCGCCAAGGATGAAGGCGCTCTCGGATGATCTGCACTACGACGAACTGGGATCGGTCATCGCGCACCAGGGCAAGAGTGGTCCGCGGATCATGATTGACGCGCACATGGATGAGTTGGGCGGAATGGTGCGCCGCATTACGCCGAATGGCTTGTTGACGATGCAGATGCTGGGAGGCTGGCTCGATCAGGCACTTGTCGATCAGCGATGGACGATTCTGGGATCAAAGGGACCGGTCCGCGGCGTCACGGGAATTCGTGATATTCATGTAGTTCCCGCTGAAGAGCGTATGCACGTCTATCCGCGCAATGTGCTGACCATCGATATTGGCGCAATGACCGCCGAGCAGGCGGCTGCCATGGGCATTGAGCCGGGTGATCCGGTGGTGCCGGATTCGCCGTTTGAAGTGCTCAATGGCTCGGATAACTATCTGGGTAAGGCGTGGGACGATCGAGTCGGCTGCGCGGTGCTAATCGAAGCCATGCAGCGGACAGTGAAAAGCAATCATCCCAACCAGTTGTTTTATGTGGCTACGACGCAGGAAGAGATCGGCCTGCGGGGAGCGCATACCGCGGCGGAAGTGGTAAAGCCAGATCTCGGCATAGCCATCGAAGGCGGCATCACAGGGGATGTTTATCCGGGCCATCCGGAGGAGACGCAGGAAAAACTGGGCGCAGGGCCGGGAATCTTCCTCTATGACTCCAGCACACTGCCGAATCGCAAACTGGTGGCTTATGTGAAGAAGACAGCTCAGGCAAACAGCATTCCGCTTCAATACGACCTAGTCCAGGGATACGGCGATGACTCAGCTGAGATTCAGGCCAGTAACGGTGGCACGCCAACCGTGAATCTGGTTGTCCCTGTGCGGTATACCCACGCGCACAACGGCATTATGAATCGCCAGGATTTTGATCACATGGTGGATCTGGTTGTGGATATGCTGAATCACCTGGACCAGAGTCAGGTGGACGCAATTCGTGATTTTGCTCCGGCAGGCGCCGCAACACCAAACCCCTAAGACGAGTTAGCCAACACACCCCAGCAAGGACGGACCATGCATACACGGAAAGCAACCATTGCGGCCTGCGCCCTGGCGCTGCTGCCTCTGTCGGGATGGGCACAAAGCGCTCCCACGCATCTTCTCGGATTCAGCAATCCGGCAACCGAGGCCAGGCTTGACGAAGAATTTCTCGCCGTTCCAGACGCCCGGCTGGCAGGCCAAGAGCTGAAAATTCTGACTGCTCAACCGCACATTGCAAGTTCTCCGCAAGACCTGAAAACTGCTCAGTACGTAGCGGAGAAGTTTCGCGCAGCGGGACTGGAGACGAAGATTGTGCCGTATCGCGTGCTGATGAACCAGCCCCGGAAGGTCAGCTTCGAGGCGCGCTCGGACGAGGGCAAAGTGCTGGCGACCGGGCCGACGCCGGAGCACGTCTCAAGCGACCCTTACCAGGACAATCCGAATGTGGTCATGCCGTTCAACGGCTCGTCAGCGTCAGGCGATGTGACGGGCGAAGTGGTGTATGCAAACTACGGCACGCTGGCGGATTTCGACAAGCTGGCAGCCGAACACATCGATCTACGCGGAAAGATCGTGCTTGTGCGCTATGGAGCGAATTTTCGCGGCGTGAAGGTCTACATCGCACAACAGCGTGGAGCAGTCGGAGTGCTGATTTATTCCGACCCGCACGATGATGGCTACTATCAGGGAGACGCATATCCGCATGGACCGTGGCGACCGGCGACGGGC
>JAJZDO010000758.1 GCA_021805955.1 Acidobacteriota bacterium | reverse complement strand
GCCCAAAACTGCGCTGAAACCAGAGGCGGAGTTTGAGTGGAAGATTCCGCAGTGGAGCAACGCGATCGAACGCGACCGGGCGCGCACGTATTTTCAGGCCTACGCCGCTGCGATGGCGCTCCACTTTATGGAGAAGGCGCTGGCAGAACTGCACGCTGGACACACCAGCACATGGACGGACTTCAAGGTTCCGGAGGAGGCCATCGGTTGCGGCTTCCATGAAGCGGTACGTGGCGTGTTGTCGCACCATGTCGTGATTCGGGACGGCAAGATTGCCAACTACCATCCCTATCCACCCACACCGTGGAACGTGAATCCGCGGGACGTCTATGGAACGCCAGGCCCCTATGAGGACGCGGTGCAGAACACCCCAATCTTTGAGGAAAACGGACCGGACAAGTTCAAGGGCATCGACATTATGCGTGCGGTACGCAGCTTCGACCCATGTCTGCCGTGTGGCGTGCATATGTATCTGGGCGATGGCAAGGTGCTGGAGACGCGCCATTCTCCCATGTTTGGAGCGGCGGGGCACAAATAATGGCAACTAGCGTAGAACCGACCGCGGATGTCTCGCAGCGGCGTGAATTTCGGGTCCACACGGAGCGAGTCGAGAAGCTGGTCAAGCGACTCGACAGCTCCCGTGATCCGGAGTTACGGGCCGTCGCACTGGAACTCGTTCAGTGTGTCATGGAACTGCACGGCGCTGCCCTGGAGCGAATGCTGGAGAGCATTTCGCAAAGCCCTGAAGGCGAAGCTGCGCTCGATGAAGCACTCGAGGACAATCTGGTGGCGAGTGTTCTTTTGTTGCACGGGTTGCATCCGGACGCAATGGAAACCCGAGTACTGCGCGCGCTGGACAAAGTGCGCCCCTACCTCCATTCGCATGGAGGGGATGTAGAGTTTCTAGGCGTAGCAGACGGAGTCGTTCGACTGAAGCTGCTCGGCAGTTGTGGAAGCTGCCCTTCTTCATCCGTCACTTTGAAAAAAGCGGTGGAAGAAGCGCTGTATGAAGCCGCGCCGGATATCGAAAGAATTGAAGCTGAAACCGGCTCGTCTGAACTGAATTCCTCAAAACTTGTCGTATTGAAGTAGAGCATTTCCCCAGAAGGAGAATTCTCCATGGCGACGACCGACGATAGACCCTCCGCCTCCACCCGCCCGCACAAGCCCTCTCCCACGCCTTCTCCGAAGGGCCGACCTGCCAGCGATGCAACCGGAATCAACGTGGACCAGCGCGGTCCGATCGATCCACGTATGCCGAGCGCTCCCCCGGCATAGACTGCTTGCTTGGCGGGCATGTTCGAGCAGCTCAAGCATATGGCCACTCTATTCTCAGGACTGCGATGAGTGAGATTCCTAACAACGCGTTTGGCCATGACACTATACCCGCCGTACTGCGCCAATTTTCTCGTCGTCGCACCACCGCGGAGCGTTGTGAGTTGTGCAGCGCAGAACTGGGGCCTGCTCATTCCCACTTACTGGAGCCTTCCGTACGCCAAATACTTTGTGCGTGTGAGGCATGCTCGCTGCTGTTCTGCGGACAAGCCGGCGCCCATTATTTGCGCATCCCTAGGCGTATTCGTGTGCTCTCAGATTTTCAAATGACCGAATTGCAATGGGAAGCCTTGATGATTCCTATAAATCTCGCGTTCTTTTATTACGACAGCTTTCGGGCGAAAATGATTGCCATGTATCCCAGTCCGGCAGGCGCCACGGAATCATCTCTAAGCCTGGACTCATGGACGGAAATTTGCTCGCAAAATCACGCCCTGCAGCAAATGGAAACAGATGTGGAAGCCTTCCTGGTGAATCGCGTCGGATCCAACGCGGAATATTTTGTCGTTCCCATCGACGAGTGTTTCCGCCTCGTAGGGCTCATCCGAATGCACTGGAAGGATCTCTCAGGCGGCACCGAAGTGTGGAAACAAATCGAACACTTCTTTATCGCATTGCGATCGCGGACGACGTCAACCGATATCAACAACAATGCTGAGGTGATGCGTGCCTGATCTCCAGTTTCACATTGAAGGCGCAGAAGCCGTTCAGCATGCTGCAGCGCCGCTGCTTGCCTTGAAACTGCGCATCACAAACGTGCCTGACGACCAGGGCATCCATACGCTATCGCTGCGGTGTCAAATTCAGATCGAACCTGCCCGTCGCCGCTACGCGGGAGCAGAGCAGGAAAAACTCCGCGATCTTTTCGGAGAGCCCGACCGCTGGAGTAGAACCGTCCGTTCCCTGTTGTGGATGAACACCAGCATGGTGATTCCTGGTTTTACCAGCACAACGGTGGCCGACTTACAGTTGCCCTGTACGTTCGACTTCAACATTGCGACCACGAAATACTTTCATGCCCTGGGAACCGGAGATATTCCGCTTTGCATTTTGTTCAGCGGCACCGTGTTTTATCGTGGCGAGGACGGAGCGCTGCAGGCAACCCAAATTCCCTGGGATCGGGAGGCCAATTATCGTTTGCCCGTCGAAGTTTGGAAACAGATGATGGACCAGCACTATCCCAATTCGGCATGGCTACGCCTCGAGCGAGATACGTTCGACCGCCTCCATGAATACAAAGTGAGGAATGGCATCCCGACCTGGGAGCAAATGCTGAACAAGCTAGTCGCCAGCAAGAAAGCCGATGAGGTGCCCGCATGAACTTCGCGACTGCGGAACGAATTGCCGCTGCGGTCCTGTATGAGGGATACATTTTGTATCCGTATCGGGCCACCTCCACCAAGAACGTGCAGCGATGGAACTTCGGCACTCTCTATCCGCAGGAATATGCCGAAGCGCAGAGGCCGGCTGAGTCATTCTTCCTGCTTACCGAATTCTTAGTCATCGCAAATGCGGAGACGCGGTTGGATGTGCGCGTCCGGTTCCTTCAATTGGTGCGCCGGCGGGCTGGCAGCACTTGGCAGGAATGGGAAGAAGGCATCGAGCGGTCTGTTGAACTGGGCAATTTGGCACCAGGCAAGCTCACCTCTGAACCCCTCAGCCGTCTTTTTTCCTTTCAGGAAACTGCCACAGTTACAGATACCGCCGACAACTGCCCTCCGCCGCAAGATATCTCTGGCAAGGTGGAAATTCGGGTTGAGCCACTTCGAAACGGACTGCATAAAGTATCGCTGCAGTTACGAAATACGACGCCTGTTGAAAATGCCACCGAATGTGCTCGCAAAGACGCGATGCTACGAGCGTTTGTCTCTGCCCACATTCTGCTGAGCGTGACTGCAGGCGAATTCGTCTCCCTGCTGGACCCGCCTGAGGAATTTCGCGCAGATGCTACAGCCTGCCAGAACGTTGGCGTATTCCCTGTCCTGGTCGGGAATGAGGGCGAGCGGTCAATGTTGCTGTGTTCGCCGATCATTCTTTACGACTACCCACAAATTGCGCCGGAAAGCGAGGGTGACTTCTTCGACGGTACGGAGATGGATGAAATGCTAGCGCTGCGCGTGTTGACGTTGACCGACAAGGAAAAGGACGAGATGCGAAATGTCGATGATCGCGCCCGTAGAATCCTGGAGAGAACAGAAACGCTTCCCCAGGATTTCCTGATGAAGGTGCATGGTGCAATTCGCGGACTTCGCCCGGTCTCCGGTAGTCCGGCTGCTGACGAACAGAGCGTGGAGACTTTCCCGATCGGCG
>JAJZDO010001114.1 GCA_021805955.1 Acidobacteriota bacterium | reverse complement strand
CTTGCTGGAGAAGCGGGCAGCGATGCTCCGGAGTGGATGGTTGCGGTGGCGGCGGTCAGCCCCGTCACAGACCTGGCCGAGAGTGCGGATGCGCTGCATGAGCGCTCGAATCGGATTTATGAGCGGAACTTTCTGAAGCGGCTGAGGCAGCGTTTTCGTCGCAAGGCGCAGCTTTTTCCGGAGCGATATTCACTGGTCGGGCTTCCCACCATCCGTTCCATTCGCGAATTTGACAACGCTGTGACTGCGCCCCATAGTGGATTTTCTGACGCAGACGACTACTACTTTCGCGCCTCCAGCGCGAGGCGCGCCGATGCAATCCGAATTCCGACTTTGATTCTGAATGCTCTGGACGATCCATTCATTCGCATGCGCGCCGATACCCGTCAGAAGCTTTTGGCAAACAAGGCTGTGCGCCTGATTGAAACCCAACAGGGCGGCCATTGCGCGTTTCTAGCCAGGCGAGAACGCAGCAAGACGTTTCATCGCCACTGGGCCGAAAGGGTTGTAACGAATTTTGTGATTGCAGCAGCGTCCATTGCGACGGAGCAACGGAATGGAAGCTGACTGGAGCGTGGAGTTGGGTAGCGATGCGCCCGTGATCGATCAGGGCTGGCCAGGGTGGATCGACATTTGTCAGGATCGGTCCCGGATTGCGTTGCTCGATGAAGTGCGCACCTTCCCTCCGCTCGAGAAAGCGCTGCGATGGGTACTTGAATCGAACTGCGGCATGGTACCGACGAAATGTGATTTCTGGACGCGCGATGAGCCAGTGGATGCGTGCGAATATGATGCCGACCCCGGGGCGAATTCCACAACCGCAAACTGTTTTGTGGATCTGATGCCGCAAGCTGCAACGCACTGGATCAATCTGGCCTGGGCAGAACGCTGGGCTGAAGCAAGTATCAAGAAATTGCAGGCAATTCGCTGCCGGAATACACGCGTCGAAGTCGTCTTGAGGCAGGCCTTCAACGATGACCTGGCTTTTCTGGGAGTTTCACTTTACATCAGCGCCTGTGGCATCTCGACCAGGCAAGCCAGGAGCACGTTAGCTTCGGCACTTCCACACGCGTTGAGGGCCATATGTATGGTAAATGCAGACCGTGAAAGCGCGCCCGGAGACGGAGCGCAGATTACAATGAAAGTGCAGTCTCCTGCGGGCGAGTAGCTCAATTGGATAGAGCAACGGCCTTCTAAGCCGTAGGTTACAGGTTCGATCCCTGTCTCGCCTACCATTCGCCACAATCCATTGCAGTTGGAAGTTGAACGCGCTGATGCCGGGCTCGATTTTCCGGGAAAATGCTGCTTCGATGCTCTTCTGCGAGTGCACATGCTCGAGCGTGTTTCCTACATACCGCGGTGACTTCATCGCGGGGGGTCTGATATGCGTGGCTTTTGACTTTGGCTTATGGATGAAACACGCTCACGGATTCTGATTTAGTAGGTCAGGGTGGCGATGATGGTGTCAGAGTAGCTGCCGGGCGCAATGGATTGGCCTGCTGGAATCTGTCCGTAGACGGTGACGGATTGTGTAGTGCCGTTGCCGGTGCCTGTCACCCAGTTGGTTGCCGCGGTGTTGCCCCAGTTCACGGTGCGCGCCGCATCGGAGTAGAGGCCGTAGTGCAGCAGCGCACCACGCGGGCCGGTCATGGCGCGCTTGGTGATGGTGGCTCCTTTACTTTTCCCCGCGTTGAGGCCAATGGTGTAGCTGGTGGCATCCGAGCAGGTCGCAGAGATCGTCGAGGTGGAGTTATTCACTGCGCCGGAGTAGGTGCCGAAAGCCATTGCAGAGGAAGATACGGTGCAGTGAGCCTTTGCGCTGGCGTTCACCAGAAAGCTGGCGGTAACAGTTGCAACACCCGCGCCTTCCACGGAGGCGGTAATCCGATCGGAGTAGGTTCCGACCGTGACATACTGATTGGCGGGAAGCTGGCCGTAGATGTTGTATTTCTGGGCTGTTCCCGTACCGGTACCCGTGACCCAGTTGGTGCCGGAGCTATCGCCCCAGTTGATGGAGTGGGAAGCGTTCGTGTAGATGCCGTAGCGCAGTAAAGTTCCGGACGGTCCGCTCATGGCGCGATCAGTGATGGTGGCTCCAGAGCTGAGGCCGGAGTTGAGCGCGATGCCGTAGGCGAGTCCTTTGGAGCAAGTGACGGTGAGTGTGCCGGTGATGTTTTTGAGGCTGGCGACGTAGCTGGCAAAGTTAATACCAACGGCCTTCACCGTACATCTGTTGGCACCCAGAGCAGGAAGCGCTGTGCTAAGCAAAAACAGCAGTAGGAGCGCAGACCGGCGAAACTTGTATGGAATACGGTTCATTTTTTCTGCTCCACGCAACGCAGGGGTCCGATGACAGGCACCTGACCGGGCGTTGGCTTGTAAGTGAATCGGACGGAGCACCGACTGCCGTCGTCCATTTGTACGGAGATTTCGTTTCTGTCGCCAAGGTTCTTCACGTAGGCTTCGCCGTCATAGCCAACAGGGAACATGATTCCAGTAGACAACAGGGTTGCCGTGCTGCCGACAGGAATCGCGACGCCTTTTTCGTCCGCCAGACGAATGAGCGCGCCGCGGCTAAACTCCATGGGAAACTTCACGATCACGCCGGATCGGAACTGCGGCCGAACGATTTTCTTGTCATTGTCGAGGGTGATGTCAAGCGGAATATCGGTGGGGCTGATGGAGATGCGATTTTCATCGTAGGAGCGCATGTCGGGCACGAGCAGGCGCCCTGATTTTCCTGTGGTTCCAACATCACGATTTTCCTGATAGACGCGGACGTTCTTCATCGGGTTGGTATCGACGATGGCGAAGCTGTCGTAGATGGTGTTCGAGGGGAAGATTGCGTGGTCGACATAGGATAGAGCACCCTGCGCTTCCACTTGGTATGTCGTCGCACCGTCGCCTGTATCAACACCGGCGTAGAACAAGCCGATCGGTGACTTGTACTGGAGTTGGCCGAACTCGTGGTAGCTGCTGCCTGCGGAGAAATATGTGTTGTAGCCCCAGTCGCCGATGTCTGGGGCAGATTGCTGCACCTGCACCTCGGCGATGCCGTCCGAGGTACCGCTCACGTCGACCGAACTGCGATGACCGAAGGGAATGTTGATGCCAGCTTCGAGTCCGTTGTAATTGCCTTCGCCGCTGTAGGTGATGAAATCCGTGGCGTAGAGATTGATCTTGTGAAAGCTGCGCGAGAAGTTGAGCGAGAGCAGTTTGGTGGACTGCGCGGTGATGGCATTGAGCGCGAAGTTGACCACAGGCGCGCCCTGAACGATATCGCTGTAGGCAACACCGGCAGAGCCAAGGCGTTTGGAAGCAAGCGTGAAAAATCCGCTGACTTGCTTGCTGGTGACGCCTTCTCCGTTCATCGTGGCGATGTTGCGATAGTTTTTTGTCGCCTGAATGAGCGAGCCTCCCACGCTGAGAATGGTTCCGATGTGCTGGGCACCGACGGAGTAGAGTTCACCGGTCTCTCCGCCGCCCTCACTGACGGAGGCATCGAAGTTGACCGTGCCCAGTGTGCCCACCTGATAGACTGCTCCGCCGCCTCCGTTGTACGCACCGAAGGTTCCTTCGCTGCCGCCTTCGAGGGTGAGCTTGTCGGTGATTCCTCGGCGATAGAGTGCCGCTCCAGCAAGCTTGCCATAGGATTCTCCGACTGAACCCCAGTTTCTGCGAACCAGGCCGAACTGCCCGGCATAGTCTTGCAGGCCTGGCTTGAGAAGGGTGGGACTGGCATAGAACGGCTGGTTCACTGTGACCTGCTGGCCCATGGCGTTGGTGACAGTAAGAGTAATATTTCCTGCTCCGGCGATGACGGGGAGCTGCGGCGTTTGGAACGGGCCAGAACCAACCTCGGACGAGAGCATGAGGTTGCCGTTGGCCAGGACGTTGATGGTTCCTGGCACGGCGGCAGAGCCGGAGATGGAGGGTAGCGGGAAGGTGATGAGATCGGGCCGGAGCGCGAAATTCGAGTGGAACTTGAAACCCTCCATGTAGACGGGCTGCGTCCAGGCCAGAGAGTCGGTGATGTAGTCGCCGACGATGAACTGGCGAAGATGATCGGCATCAGAGTATGTGAAGTCCGTGTTGAGGCGGATATCGGAAAACGCTCCAGGACCGTTAGCGGCAGCGCCAGTGAAGGTGAGCCAACTGGAGCTGAGGACGCCAAACGTTGAAAATGCCTGCAATTGAAGCGATCCTGACCCGCTCAACTGGCGGCTGATGAGATTGCCGATCTGGTCATAGTTGAGGGTTATGCCGGTGCCGCTTTCGATGACACGATGGCCGGTAGCATTGGGCTTTCCGCTGGAGCCGATGACGGTGGGAACCAGTGCACTGTTCTTTGCAGATACGCGAAGAATCTGATCTTTTTCGTCGAGGCTCCAGATGACGCCCGGCACGGTCGAGACATCGACGAGCGCGCTGTGGATAAGCGAGTCGGGGATGCGAATGCCCAGGTCGATCAGTTCCTGAGGGCGCGTGAGCAAGACTCCGTGTCGCATGACAAACTCGCCGATTTTCTGGGTGGAACGACCGTTGATATAGACCTCAAGCAGCAAAGACTGATCGCTGCTGGCTACGGCTGCCGGATCGAGCGAAGTGGAATCAGAGGAATTATCAGCGTTGGAATTGTCACCAATCGCGGAGCTGGTCTTGCCCGTGGAATCCGAAGAGGCCGTTGCGTTGAGGGCGACGCGAGCAAAGGCGCGCGCGGGCGGAGCGAGCGTGAGGGTCGAAGTGAGAAGAAGGACCATGGCCACGGTTTGCACCGGGAGATTTGCTCTTGCTGGCGAGTACTCAATGCGCCATTGCAACGGAAACCTGCTCATGGATCGATGAACTGATGCTCTGCGCGGTCAGCACAAGCGAATCGCCAGATGGCGGCAGCGATCCAGTAAAATCAATCGGCCAGCGCTGGGTGGAGTTGGCGAGAATGTAAGGGGAAGCTCCGCGGATCGGATGGAGTTTGCGTCCGTCCGTCGTTGTCAGCTCAATATTGCGGAGCACATCGTGGGCCGACCCACTGTTGATGCCGACCAGGACCAGCTTGTCGCTGCTTTGCTCCAGGTGAAAGGCGATCAGTGGCCGAACGCGAGACACAGGCTCAGCGAAAACCGGAAGGGAAAGTCGCAGCACAATACGAATCGTGCCCGCCGTGGAAGCTGCTGGAATCTGATCGACCAGAATGCGGTATGTGGACTCCTGCGTCGTGGGTGCCTGGCGGAGAACCATGCGGATGATCTGGGTAGCTCCCGGAGCAATGGTGACCAGCGGCGGGCTAACCAGCAATCCGGAGGTTGGGGTGAGCTGATCCTCGCCATTCTTGATTGACCAGTCATAAGCACGAATCTGGACGGCTGTATCGGCTGTGGCTTTGTTGATGACCGACAGGGTTGCTGTCTTTTCGCCATTTTGAAGGAAGATGTTGACAGGCATGACAGAGATGGTCTGTGCTGAGGCGGCCAAGCCGACAAACGCCAGCAAGAAGGCTACCGCTGCATGAAGTAAAAGTTGTCTCCGAGCGATTTGCATCATCCATCCCCAGTGTTTCAGTCCAGAAGAAAACGAATTTGCGCCGACTGCCACAGGCAATAGGAAGCAGGAACCGCGCGAGTCTGCACCCATCCCGAATCATCGGTTGAACGCCTGGAGCGACCAGCGTAATGATTTACTCACACAATGCCACCCGGCGCCTTGCAGCGCCGGAAGGAGCATTGAAAAGGGTATGGTTTGGATTAATAGGTGACAGTCGCAGTGATGGTATCTGCATAGGCACCCGGCGTAACGGACTGCCCTGCGGGAATGCTGCCGTAAACAGTCAGCAAATCCGCGGTGGTTCCTGTTGTCGATCCGGATACTGTGTCCGTGCCAACGGTGTTGCCCCAGTTGGTGGTCAGCGAGGAGTTCTGATAGAGGGCATAGTTCAGCGTTGCGCCTCCAGGCCCAGTCATTTTGCGTGCCGTCACAGTGGCCCCCGTTGCCGCACCTGCATTGAGGCCCACATTGAAGGGAGTCGTCTGGTTACAGGTGACGCTGATGGTGGTGTTCAAGGAAGATGCCGATCCGGTATAGGTTCCGAAAGGCAGCGCGTTCGCCGAAATTGTGCACACCGAAGCAACGGTGGCGGTGACCTGAAAAGTTGTAGTGACACTGGTTGTGGCAAAAGCCGGCGTACTTGCGATGCCAACCATGGAGAGCACTGCCGCTGCAACCCCGGACTTGATCCAGAATTTCGCGCCGACGTTCCTTCGGATTGAGTTCAATTTCATCATTCGTAGTTCCTCAGTCTTCTGCGAATTGCTTCGCGGTAGGTTGATTTAGCGGCACCACAACAGTGAGAGCCGGTATCCATTGCGCTACCAAGCAGGAGACAACCGCATTCCGCCTGATTTGCATACTTGGAATCTACGTTTCATCCTAGCGGGAATCAATACAACTTATGCATCGATTCCAATACTCATTGGTACCCAGATTGCGGCCTGAAATGCCCGCAGAAAGGTTACCTGAACGAGGAGAGAAGATATCTGGTGAAGCTTTGTTTGGAAGCTTTGTCGGAGGGTCAACTTAGGACTTAGTTACTTTTTATCTTCACAGAATTGGACTTCAGTATTCCACGGTGAGCAGCAGCAGGCTCTCAGAGGATGGTGCCTCAGAACTCATGACCGCAGGGGAATATCCAGTTTCACGGATTGGTCTGGCAACGGTTTGCTGCGGCATCAAGGCAGAACGCTCACTTGCAGAGGATGCAAATTCTGCGGAAGAGGCAGTTTGCATGGCAAGCCGGTAGGAAGATCCAAAGGCGCATTGAACACTCACATCCGATACTGCTTTATCCTTATAGGATATTGATATATATGGACTTGACTGCACGGTGCAGGAGTCCTCAACCATTGCGGAAACCATAAACCTGGCACTGCGCACGGCAGCCTGAGCGAAAACCCCGGCAACGAGAAACAACAGAATCGAAGCTGCTACAACCAACGCTTGCAACCCGAAGTTTTTGCTCGAATTGGCTTGAATGGTCATGGAAGAGTAGCTCACACTCTTCTTCGGCTGATTCTTGAAAATCTCTAATCGGAATGCAGTGTTCGCTATCATGCAGCCATCCTGCAACGGATCGAGTCGGCTCGGAAGCGAAGTACACAAGCACCGAATTTCGCCCGTCAGTCACCCCAACATGTGTCCATAGTAACAAATTTATTCCGTATTAAAGTAACACTTTTAGGTTACCTATGGATGCATCTACCTGAATAAGGAACGGATAAAAGGGGATTTCGGATGGTATGGACTGGACAAAATCAGGATGATTCTTTGCGTTTGTCAAAAAGATGGCGGCAGAATTGTCTTTGCATGAAGTGCGATTCTGCGATATCAAGGGACATGCCAAGCCCCAAGAACCGCGTATTTCCCATAGCCGTCGCCTTTCTGCTGATTCTCTGCGCCTGGGTGGCAACTGCAACCTTGCGGGCGCAGGCACCGTCGCGTTTGCTCCTGCGCAATGTTCGCCTTTTCACGATGGCCCCGGGCCAGCAGGATTCTTTCACCGGCTATCTGCTGGTTGGGGCCGATGGGCGCATTGCGGCTGTCCACGCCGGGCAGCCGCCAACCGGAACCACGGCGGCAACGGTTTGGGACGGGCATGGGGAGTGGGTGATTCCAGGTTTCATCTCCGCACATAGCCACCTGTGGCAGGCGGCGTTCCGAGGCATAGCAGCGGACAAGACGCTGCCAGGCTGGATTAACGGCTTGTATCGCGAGCACGCTGCGCGCGCTCAGGCGGCGGACTTCTACTGGTTCACGCTGAATGGCGCGCTGGATCATCTGCAACATGGAATTACAGCCGCCTACGACTTCAGTTATGGCGGGGCCGGACACTGCGGAGAGATTGACTGTGACCAGCAAAGCTATCGTGCGGAGATGGACAGCGGCATCCGCTTTCTGCACGGCTATCAGCCAGACCACATCGGCGCAGAGGACACGCCTGCGATGGCGATGGCGCGATTGAAGCGCTTGATGGATTGGCTGGAGACGCAACCCAAATCCGATCGAATGCTTGGGGTGATGATTAACGGTTCGACCGCGTTCAATACGACTCTGCAGCAGGCGACAACGGAAAGAACCATGATGACAACGTGGAACATTGGCAACCAGAGCCACTATCTGGAGCCACCCGATACCGTGGCTGCGGAACGGGCGAAGTTTCCCTGGTTTGAGCAGAGCGGGCTACTGGGGCCAACACTTTACTTTGGACATTTTATCCATCCGGATCGAGCCATCCTGAGCGCTGCTGTGCGCGCACACAGCGGCATGAGCTGGAATCCGCTTTCTAACGGGCGACTGGCTTCAGGTGTTCCCGATATTCCGCTGTATCTGAAGATGGGTTTGCGCGTAGGCATGGGTGTGGATGGCGAGGCAAGCGCCGACCTTGCCGATCCGCTGGAGAATATGCGCACGGGTCTCTATGCCATTCGCGACAAATATCAGGATGCGACAGTGCTCAGCCCTTATCAGGTTCTGTTTCTGCATACGATGGGATCGGCAGATGTGATGGGCGTCAAGGACAAGCTGGGCAGCCTGGAAGTTGGCAAGTTTGCCGACTTTCTGGTGATTGATCCGACAAGCTTTGGCGCAATCTTCGATCCATATGCAAGTCTTGTGCTGGCAGCGGAGCAGCGAGACATTGAGCGTGTGTATGTGGGCGGAGAGCTGCTGGTGGAGCATGGAAAACTGCTGCATCAGAACTATCGCAACGTGCTGGCCGAGGCAACGCGACGAGCAGGCGCCACCGCGCAGGGAAATGTGATTCCGGGCATCGCACAACATTGATGCGTCTGGTTCCAAACAAGAATTTTGAAAAAGAATTGACACTCCGACTATTTCCCTGGCATCGGCAGCCGATAGGCTGGTCATCGAGAAGGTGGGATGCCAAGGATGCGTGTGGCCGATCCTCGAACGTTGCTTCGCGCGGGCCTCAGCCCTGAGGATCTGGCGTTAGCCATTGCTGTAGGATTCGTTCTTGGGTGCCTGCCGTTGTGGGGAATCTCCAGTATGCTTTGCCTGGGCGTAGCGGCGACCCTGCGATTGAATCTGCTTGCAACACAGGCCGCCAACTGGCTGGCGCTGCCCTTGCAGATCCTTCTGCTGTTCCCATTCCTGCGATTTGGCGAATGGATGCTGCGAAGCCATGCATCCGCACATGCCTTCGAGCTTCATTCTTTTCCGCATCCCGGCTACACGCACATTGTTTCCGAAGTAGGTGTTCTGCTGGTGCATGCTCTGGCAGGTTGGACGTTAGCGGCTTTGCCTGCCGCGCTGATCCTGCGCACATTGCTTACGGCCTTGTTTCGTCGGCTGCAATCGTCACTCATGCATTGAAGTTGGCGCTTGCGTTCCAGTCGCACCGCTGACAATCTTCTCCACTGAATATTCCACGATTCCACCTGAACTATGCCGGAAGTTGTCCGCGGGGGTCTTGCTGGCGCCGATTTCCATAGGAGGAAAACCGTTTGGATTCAGGCTGAAATCGAACGTCCATTGCTTTGGCAGTGAGCATAGAGTGAAGCTATGAAGGATTGCGCATATCTCATTCTGGGAGCCGCGGGGGGCATCGGCTCTGCGCTGACTCGACGCCTGGCCAGGCAGGGCGCAACACTCACACTTGCGGGTCGCGACGAGGCCAGGTTACTAACGCTGGCTGGCGAATACGGAGCATCCACAATACAGGTGAACGCCGAGGAACCCTCCACGATAGAATCCGCGATTGCCAGCGCTGCGAAAGAGCACGGACGGCTGGATGGTGTGGTGAACTGCATTGGATCCCTGCTGTTGAAGCCAGGCCATCTGACTACCGATGAGGAGTTGATGGAGGCATTTACGGTTCATGTTCGCAGCGGCTTTGCCGCAATGCGCGGATCAGTGCGAGCGATGCCCAAAGGCGGTAGTCTCGTGCTGATCTCCAGTGCTGCGGCACGTGTGGGGCTTGCCAACCACGAAGCGATTGGCGCGGTGAAATCCGCCGTGGAAGGACTGGCTCTGGCGGCGGCAGCCACCTACGCTCCGCGAGGCTTACGCGTGAACTGCGTGGCGCCAGGCTTGACCCGCACTCCTTTGACAGCACGAATCACCAGTAACGAGGCTGCGATGAAAGCCTCGACGACGATGCATCCACTAGGTAGGATTGGCGAAGCCGATGAAATTGCCTCTGCGATTGCCTTTCTGCTGTCTCCGGAGCAAAGCTGGATCACAGGACAGGTGATCGGAGTGGATGGCGGCTTAGCGACACTGCGAGGACGAAGTTGAGCAGGAGCGGAAACGATCGGGATTTTCGACCTTGTTTCCGCCTTCGATGAAGCTGGAAACGGAACCGAACAGCGCGATCCACGACAAGGCTCAGATAGCATTTTGACCCTGCAGCATCAGGCAACGTCGTTTATTCGCCTGCAAGATAGCTACGCTGTGGAACCGGGTCAGCGCTGCGCACCCATGCCGTGTAGATCATATCCCGCAGCATGGACGCACCCGAAGCAAGCCGCTGCTCGACGAAACTTCGTGACTCCTGAGTTCCCTTCCCCTCAAAAGCGCCGGTCTTGTTTAGAAGATACAGGGGCTGAATAAAGCCGGAAGTTGCGTGAAGATAGTCCATGTAGACAGTGAAGATGTCGCCTTGCAACAAGTGTGGCGGAGTCATCTTGTCAGCCACATCGGAAGGATGAAGATTAGCTCCCTGAGAACCGACAAACTGGCTTTCAAACAAACTGTGAATGCCGTGTTCGCGGCTGAAGTGGTTGGGATTGGCGGCCAGTGCCCACCCGTCGTAGTTGATCGTGGTGTGCAACGGTTGCGAGCCGTCGCCGACGTAGTGACCAAGCCAGCCGATGTAGAAAAGAATGGCCTGCTGCACGGCGGCTGTGTCCTGGTGCTTTGCACTCAGTTCGCGATACGCACGAAAACTTGCTTTCAATCGCTCCCAAACCTCGTCCGTCTGCCACGGTTGCAGGCCGACATGAGCTGGATCGAGTCCATGTGCCAATGCGTCTTTTTCAAAGTCCAATCGCTGATGCGGCAGTGGACCGAGCTGGTCCAGGTACTCCATGTCCAGAAAGTGCTCCGGAGCCTGTGCGTGGCTCAGTTCCGGCTCCGTGGGCGAGCGCCAACGGTCAGGCTCCGGTCCCAGATACTCCACTTCGTCCAATGCAGACGGCGTGCGTAAAAATGCAGGCATGCTCGACGGCAGAGCCGACTCGGCCAGCCGATTGATCATGCGATGCCCCACGCTGCCCCAACCATAAGCAAGCGGATTTACCAGCAGCGAGGCAATCCCAAACCAGGCAGCCGAACGGAAGAAAAAATGAGTTCTCATCGAATGCAGTATAGATGGCGCAGTAAACCGGTAAGGTGCGAAAAGACCATGAAATTTGGTACCGGTGGAGAACCAGTACCCTTGGAGCTGTGCCCCTGCCTGGAATTGCGCATGGGCAAGCGCAATCTGGGTTGAACGAGAAAACATCAGGCAGGTATGGGTAGTCCCAATCGTAACTAACCGCGTGTTATTGCCAAGCGTGATTCGACGCAAACGTTTTTTTTGCATCAGCACCCTGATCGATGATCCAATCGACTTGTCCATGCGTAACACAAAAGTTGTAGAGTTGTTTCAAGAACAGACATCGGCCATCAGAAGTTGAAGATAGAGACACCAGAAGAACGCATGAAGAGCACAAAGAAAATGTCAATCCGCATCTCGCTGTCCAGCCTGTTGGGCGGCTTCGTTCTGTGTGCGACGCTGGGGTGGATTTGGCACAGCGTTCCGACTGAAATCCTGGCAAGTGCGCTGGCTGTCGCTGCTGTCTTTTTGTTGCTCGCATCTTGCATGCGATCCAGCGGCAACCGACGAATGACCCTGGGGGGAGTGGGTGTGCCCGCTCCGGAAACGCTTCTGTCAAGCGCTCATTC
>JAJZDO010000329.1 GCA_021805955.1 Acidobacteriota bacterium | reverse complement strand
ACGTGACCGACTATAAGAACCCGCTTTTCAAAGTCGTAAGTCCGGTTCCGATTCTGGGCGCGGACTCGCCCCCAGTGGGCCTGAACTTTTGCGTACAACTGGTGAAGGCAGAGGTGGACTTCTACCCTGGAAATATCTTTACTCTTCCGGCCGTGCTCAATCCGCCGCTCCCGCAGCAGCATCTTGCCATGCACGTGCAGATCTGCGGAGGGATGGATTGCCCGAGTGAGTTCCTGAAGGGGTTCCTGCCGACACCGACTTCGCCTGGCGAAGCAACCAACGTACAACCTACGCAGGAAGTGGTGCCCCCCACTCGCCGATTACTTTGTTTTTGTCTGGACGCTTACCTGGTGGCGCACGTAGGAGTGCAGATTATCAGCGGGAAACCTTCCCTGGTTGGAATCGTAGATAGCGTGGATGTCGTAGGCATCAAGCCGAAGGGGCTCTCGGACAACGTCAACTGCTATTTGAAGACGACGTTCGAGCTGCTGTTGAAGGAAAAGCTGATCTTCCCGATATCGACGATGTTGTTCGACATTCCGCTGCTGAGCCTTGCCACGATTACGGCGCAACTCACGCCGAATCCTCCCATTCCGAACAACCCTTCAATTGATGACAATCAATTGAAGATATTCATCACTCTTACGGTGGCGCCATGAGTCATATCACGATAGCCGCATCCGCGAAAGCGTTCCAGCAATTGTTCAACGAAGTGGAGAATAACTTCAGCTTCTCGAAGTCCGACACGGCCAACTTCGGGCCGTTCTCCGCCAGTTACTCCGTCAGCGTGCATTTGTCCGGGGGCAACCTGCAGCTGAACAATGACAACACTATCGAGTTACAGAACGTCGACATCGTCTTTGGGACGCTCGACTTCAAACTGTGTCTCGACTTACCCGGGTTCTGCATTCCGAGCTTCTGCCTCGTGCCAGATCCATGGAACGGATGCCTTGTGGGCTTCCCTGGCTTTTGCATTGGAGGCCCGATTTGTGCGGACCTGAACCTATCCGGTCTTACTTCACAGATCACAGACCTAAAGGCGAGTTTGGCGCCGAAGTACTATATCGATCCGGCGCGCCTTCCAGGCTGGACCGATCTGGACGCGGAACTGAATGGGCACTCGAACCAATGGCAGATCTATATTGATCCGGTCTTGGTGAATGTGGCGCCGATCGACGTGCCGGCGACGATCGACAACATCCTGGTGAATGCGATCACAAACGCGATCGACAATCTGTTCCCGTCGTGGCTGCCGGGCTGGGCGGTCGACATTATCATGGCGTTCCTGGGTCCGATCGCGAACTTGATCACGGACCTGCTGGGGATCACGACCAGCATTGCCGAATGGCTCTCCAATCTGTTGGGCAATCTATTCGGGCTGCTTTCGCTGTTGGAAACCGCAATCGCGGATTATTTCGCCAGCAAGTATCCTCTCTATCAGTTCGAAGATCCGTTCCCGATTCTTCCGGCGAGTGGCGGGCTCATCCCGGTTAAAATTCCAATCCGGAATCTGGCCGCAACCATCGATTCTCAAGAAATGATTGTTCAAGCGAATGTGGGTGCATAGCCATGAAATTGACCTTCGATCAGAATCTCTTTACGCAAATCGGATTGGACAGCGGTTCCCTGACCATGCTGGGAGGAGTGACACACCGCTTCCTGGAACCAGGCCAATACAGAGGCGTCGTGTATCGGAACGGCGAAAATCTAGCGGACTTCTATGTCAATGTGGACAAGAACAGTCCGGTCGCGCAGGCGAACATTGATCTGGCAGCCTTCGAGCCGACACAGGCGGCCGCGGCAACAAGCACCACGGGCAGCACCTGCAATTGTCAGGGGGAGAGCGCGAAGGCGGGAACGAAGTTCGAGGTCAACCCCAAGGGATACGCGGTGTTTCACGTCTCGGCGGGTGCGGGGGGGTATGCCGTGCGCGTGAGCAAGGCTGCGGAAGATCCCAAGCAGCAGAATCCATTCGATAGCCGTGAGCTGAAGGGCGACGATATCTTTTCAGCTGTCATTCTGCGGCCCGGAACATATTCCGCTACGAACACGCTGGGCGGCAAGGAGAAGGGCAAAATCATCGTCGGCTATCCAAAGATCGGCAAGACGGCCTATCGCCCGCCCAGTCCCGTCAAGGTTGCGTGTTCCGAGCGCGGCTTCGAACCTGGCAAGCTGGAACTTCAGCCGGGACAGGCCATTCTGTTCCATGCTGCTGTTCCTACTCGCATCACGCTTGAACTGACCAAGGCGGACGATGGTCCTGCCGACCGCGCTGCGCACGTCAGGTCTGGATGGAAAAAAGCGGCACTCCCAGACAAGAAAAAAAAGAAAGCCTAAAGGGAGATCGATTGGCCATGCTAGAGAACCTTCCACCGCGCGAAGGCACGGACAGCTCCTGGTACGATCTCATCGGCGGCCAACTCCAGGCGCTGATCCCAAAGTTCGGGCTCGGGCAGGCGTCTCCGCAATTATATCGGGCATATGAGCTGATTTGCCGCGCATCCCTGGGCGGCTGTCCCGTCGCGATGGCAACACAATCCTCTACGCTGAACCTCGACGGAACGCCGATTCAGTTTGCTCTCGCCCTGGGACACCAAACCATGCCGTTGCAATTTCTGAGCGAGGCCGGCAATCCAAGCCAGTCCTATCCCGAAACAAGGGAATTCATCGAGGGAACGGTGCGCGCATTGTCGGCATTGCTCCAACTGAAGGGAGACATTGATTCCATTGTTGCGCTGATCCACAGAGTTTCGAGAGTGAATCCCCGCGAGATCGATCCCGATCGCGGTGGAACTTTCTGGGTCGGTGCCGGTTTTGCGGCGGAAGGAAAGGCCGGAGTGAAAATCTACATTAACGGAAAAAGTGGCGCGGAGAATGAGCGCTGGTCCAGATTCGAGGAGTTCGCGGCATCTTTTGGAGCGCTTAAAAAGCATCGGGAAATCAGGCAATTACTGGCAAGCGATATGAAGCCACTGGGGATGGCGGTCTCACTTAGCCAGAACGAGGGCCCAAACGGCAGGATTTATCTCAGCGGGTACGGGAAACCCGTGTCCTATTATGAAGCTTTGCTTCGGCATTTCGGAGGCAAGCATTACCTGAACGCGTTCCGGCAATACTCAGAAGTGATGCTAGGAAGAGACCGCGCTTATCCAACACAATCGGTCGTTTTTTCAGCCGGGTTTGGTCCAGATAAAGATTCTCCAACAGATGTAAAGATCGAATTCTGCGGTCATTGTTTGTTCCAGGGAGACGCGCAGGCCAGGGCCCGCTGCTTGCGATGGCTGGCACTTCGGAATATCGATGCACGCGCCTACACCGACCTGCTCGAAGTCCTGGCCGGGCAAATGAGTACGGCCAAGGTGAACACGCACGTCTATTTAGGGCTGGGCTGGAAAAAACAGCAGGAGTACACCACCATCTACCTGAAGCCCGACCCGACTGGCGCGAACAATTCCGATGCGTAGTGATCGCAAGAAAAGCCTGGAACACGCGCTTGGCTCTTCACTCGATTACCTTATGAGTCGACAACAGTTCGATGGCAGTTGGATCGATTGGAATCTGCCTCCCGGACAGTCCTCTGTTTGGACGACGGCGTTTGTCGGTAGCCGGTTGACGAGTCTTCCCTCCAAAGTCAAAAAGCGCGCGTCGATTTCGACGCGGCTTGCTTCGGATTGGCTTAACGAGAGAATCTTTCTCGACGGCGGATGGGGATACACCGAAGAAGTCGGCTCAGACGCAGACTCGACCGCGCTCGCAATTCTGTTCCTGACGTTCGAGGGAAAGAATATCCGCGAGGCCAGTTATGCATGTCTTCAGAGTTTTCAATGTGCTGACGGCGGCTTTGCTACTTTTCGCGGTCAGCCAGGTCTGGGGTCGTGGGGCTCTTCGCATACGGATGTGACTCCGTCGGCGGTCCTCGCCATGATGACGCAGCATGGCACCGAAAAAAAGGCCGTCGATCGCGGTATCGAGTATATTCGCAAACACAAAACCTCTGGCGGGATATGGCAATCGTTCTGGTGGACTTCTTTTCTCTATAGCACCGAAGGGGCTTTGTCGTTGCTCAAAGCCGCGGACCTGGACATCGACCTGCGTGCTACTCGGACAACTTTGCTGCAGACCCGTCCACAACATCCATTCGAGTGTGCTCTCCTCATATCGGGCTTTCTGTTGTTGCCGGACACTGTGCCCGACCAGGCCATCTGGCCGCGGATAGATGAACTTCTGGAAGGCCAGGAGTCCGATGGGAGTTGGAGAAGTGGGCCGATGTTGCGAGTGACCAGGCGTGATTGTTTGGCGCCCTGGAAACCAGGAGATCCTGACCCATTATTCGGCGACCAAAACCATCTGTTCACAACCGCCACGGTGGTCGACGCGATATCGAAGGTCTACAGATTGCTTTGAAGTCGCGAGAATGCGAACTATTCGTGGAGGCTTTCGCGAGTTATGTTGCCATCGACCATGCGAAAGATGCCGCGAGGGTTGCTGTCGCGAAGCTCTTGCGGCAATGCGTGCTCGGGGAAGTTCTGGTAGCAGACAGGTCGGGCGAAGCGAAAAATGGCCTGGCTACCGACCGAGGTGGAACGGCCATCGGAAGTGGCGGGGTAGGGGCCTCCATGCACCATGGCATGGGATACCTCCACTCCCGTGGGATAGCCGTTGAAGATTAACCTGCCGACTTTCCGTTCCAGGATTGCAACCAGATCGCGGTTCCGATCGAAGTCTTTCGCGGTACCGAGTATTGTGGCGGTCAAGTGGCCTTGCAGTGATTCCGCGGCGCGCAAAGTCTGTTCACGATCTTTGCAGGAAACGAGGAGCGCAGATGGGCCGAAGACTTCTTCGTTCAATCTGGGATTGTTTTCAAGCGATGCTGCGTCCGTAGTTAGCAATGTGGCGTGAGTTGTGAATGGGCTGCCAATATTTGCATTGTCTGACGTCGAGCGATATTGCGCGCGGCCAGAATTTTTTCGTTCTGCAACTGTCCTTGAGAATTGCGCGGCGATGCCTTGGGTCAACATGGTAAACGGAGAAGATTGCTCTGCGAAATGCTGGAGTTGATCGAGCATTCCATCGGCTTCATCGTGCGGGAGAAATACCAGACCAGGCTTCGTGCAGAACTGTCCCGCGCCCAGGGTGATGGAAGCATATAAATCTGTCGCGATCTGCCCTCTGCGTTCGCGCAATGCCCCGGACAGTATAAAGACCGGATTGGTGCTGCTCATTTCCGCGTAACAGGGAATGGGGTCAGGGCGCGCTGCGGCGATATCCATCAGCGCACGGCCTCCGGCGAGCGAGCCGGTAAAACCTACAGCCTTGACACGCGGATGGTTCACAAGCGCGGTTCCTATGGTGGTCCCGTTGTCAAAGAGCAGCGAAAAAACGCCGGACGGCAGGCCCGCTGCACGAACGCACGATGCGATCACCTGGCCGGCGAGTTCGCTAGTCCCAGGATGGGCGGGGTGCGCCTTCACGATGACAGGATTGCCTGCCGCCAGGGCGGAAGCTGTATCGCCGCCCGCAACAGAAAAGGCGAGCGGGAAATTGCTGGCTCCGAACACCACGACGGGGCCGAGCGGTCGCAGCATGGATCGCAAATCTGGCCGGGGCGCAGGCGTACGGGAGGGAAGTGCGCGATCGATGCGCGCCATGACCCACGAGCCCTCCTCCACAACTTCGGCGAACAGGCGAAGTTGGTTGGCGGTGCGCGTCACTTCTCCTTGAAGTCGCGGAACAGGCAGCGCAGTTTCCAGGTTTGCGCGCTCAACCAGGGAATCTCGGATGGCCTCTAGCCCCTGCGCAATCGCTCGAAGAAGAACTCCCTTTTCCGTGCCGGAGCATTGGCTATACACGGGAAATGCTTGCTCCGCTGCGGACGTGGCGCGTTCGACGTCTTCCGCAGAAGCCGACAGGTATTCGGGATCGAGGACCTGTCCGGTCGCCGGATTGATGGCCGAGAAGGGAGCATCGCGATGCGTTCCACTCTGCTTGGCATCCTTCGCGGGCAGGTCTCCTATGATGGATCGGCCGGTGAGTGTCATGTCAGGCGACCTCGTTGATGAGCGTCCCGATGGAGGCAATCGTGATCCTGATTTCGTCGTTGCTGTGGAGTGTAAAAGAATCTGGCGGAACAATGCCTGTTCCAGTCAGCAGAAAGCAGCCGCTCGGGAAGCTATTGTCGCGAAACAGATACTCGACCAGCGTAGCGGGTTCGCGCTTCATATCTGCCAGCGAAACCGACGCGGAAAATTCCATGTTCGTACCGCGCAGGATTTCAATACTGATTCGCGTTGTCAGTGGCAATGGCTCTTGAGCAATCAAAATACCGGGGCCGAGAGCGCAGCTTTGGTCATAGACCTTGGCCTGCGGCAGATATAAAGGGTTCGCGCCTTCGATGTCCCGCGAACTCATGTCATTGCCGATCGTATAGCCGACGATTTTCGCTTGTGAGTTGATGCAGAGTGTCAACTCGGGTTCGGGCACGGTCCAAGTCGCATCCTTGCGAATCCTCACCTTGCCGTTTGGGCCCGCGACCCGGTGCGGCGTTGCCTTGAAAAACAGTTCAGGACGATCGGCGAGATACACGCGGTCGTAGAAGTCGCCTCCACCCGCGTCTTTCGATTCTTCTATCCGCGCACTGCGACTGCGATAGTAGGTGACGCCGGCGGCCCATACCTCCTGGTTCTCAATGGGAGCTTCTGGCGCACATGGCAGCGAATCTCCAATGGGCGAGTTCTTCCTGATACTCTCCGACAGATATTCGTACAACTCCTGTCGCGTGAGCAATGCGTCCCAGGAGGTATCTTCGAGCCGGTAATACTGGCCCACATGTTCGAGGTAGTGACCCTGCATGGTCCGGTAAAGAATCAATTGTCTTCCGCCTTTCGTCCTTGTTCCAAAATAGCGAGAATAGTATCCACGTCATACACACAGCCGCCCCAAACGCCGTCACTGGCCTGCACCAGCGCGGCCCACAGGCGCGTATCGTCGGGTAGATCGGGATGCGGCTTGAGATCGGCGCGAGAGGGACGCTCGTGCAGCCGACGGCTACCTTCTTCCGCACCGAAGATTTCCCGCGCATTGCCAATCAGATTCACGCTGCCCACCAGATTCGCGCGGTCGATGACAATCTCAATCTGATCGCCGTCTTGAATTTTTCCAATCGCGCCGCCAGCCAGCGCCTCCGGCGAAATGTGTCCGATGCAGGCTCCCGTGGAAACGCCGCTGAAGCGCGCGTCCGTGAGGACAGCAACATGCTTGCCCCAGGGAAGAAATTTCAACGCGGCGGTGACCTGATATACCTCCTGCATTCCGGCTCCCGCCGGTCCGCTGCAAATCAGGACCAGCACATCCCCCTCCACCACCTGATGTTGCTTGATAGCTGCAATGGCCGACGCTTCGGAGATGAAAACTTTTGCCGGGCCCTGGTGCCGATAGACGCCGCTGAGGTCCACCAACGCCGGATCGATGGCCGTGCTTTTCACTACAGAGCCTTCGGGAGCGAGATTTCCCATGGGAAAACATACCGTCGGTGTCAGTCCGCACGCTTTGGCGCGGTCGGGACTTAGGATGACATCGTCGGGATCGATACCGTCTTTTTCGCGCAGAAGTATTCTCAGTTGGTGGCGACGTGGACTCTGCTGCCACCAGTCGAGGCACGCATCCAGCGTGTCGCCAGAGACTGTACGGACGCTTGTATCGAGCAGGCCCACGCGTCGCAGATGCAGCATGACTTCCGGCACGCCTCCGGCGAGAAAGACCTGCACCGTCGCATAATTGCCGGGGCCGTTGGGCAACGCATCCACCAGCCGAGGCACCTGCCGGTTGACATGCGCCCAGTCCGCGGCGACGGGTCGATTCAATTTGGCCGCATGCGCAATTGCAGGCAGATGCAGCAGCAGATTGGTGGAACCGCCGAAGGCCGCATGGAGCACCATCGCATTCTGCACGGCGGCCTGCGTCAATATGTCGAGTGTTCCAATGTGCAGTTGGTGCATCCGCATCATGGCCAGCGCGGAACGCCGCGCAGCGTCCAGCCAGACTGGCTGTCCGGAAGGGGCCAGCGCCGTGTGCGGCAACGCCAGACCAAGCGCCTCGGCAATCACCTGCGAGGTGGCAGCGGTTCCGAGAAATTGGCATCCGCCGCCAGGGCTGGCGCAGGCGTGGCATCCCACATCCGCAGCCTCTTCCAAACTGATTTGATTCTGCGCGAACCGCGCGCCGATGGTCTGCACCTTGCCTGCGTCTTCTCCCGATTCCGGCAACAGGCTCACGCCTCCGGGAACAAGCACTGTAGGAATTTTTCCCGCGGAGGCAAGAGCCATCATCATGGCGGGCAGTCCCTTGTCGCAGGTGGCGACTCCAATGACACCGGCGCGGGTTGGCAAGGAGCGCATCAGCCTGCGCAGCACAATCGCCGCATCGTTGCGAAATGGCAGGGAGTCGAGCATACCGCTGGTTCCCTGGGTGCGTCCGTCGCAAGGATCGGTGCACGCGCCGGCAAACGGAATGGCGTCCAACCGTTTCAATTCGCGTGCCGCTTCAGCAACCAGCGCTCCGACCTCCCAATGGCCAGTGTGCAGGCCCAGCGCAATCGGGGTGCCATCTTCGGCGCGCAAGCCACCATGTGTGCTCAGGATCAATACTTCCGGCCCTAGCAGACGCAGCGGGTCCCATCCCATGCCCACATTCAGACTCAAGCCGAATAGATTTCCCGAGGGCTGGGTCAGCAACATCTCCGGCGTCAGTGGCAGGACACCCGAAGGACCTTTGGCGTGCGTGGCGACTGCATTGAGCGCCAAATCTGCCGTCTCCAGCACGGATGGGAGAGATATTTCGTGGACCGCCATGCACTGCTCCTCCCTGCAAGTGTAATGAAACTTCTGGACCCGTGACGAAAGTGAGAAGGAAGAAGGAAGAAGACGGAAACGACGAAGCGCCATTATATTTGCGGATAGCTTTGGATTGCTCGGTCCTTCTGCTGCGAACGTGGGGAGCGCCTCTGTCGTGGTTGCTGAGATTCTTGCGCCAGCCGTCTGTGGGCAGGCTCCATACTTGACGTGCATGAAAAAGGGAAAGGGTTACGCTGCGGGATGATGGTCAACACGCCAGTTAGAGCTACGCAAGGTATCCAGTCCGAGATGCGGAAGCGCTGGCTGTATATCGTACCGTGCGTCTTTGTCACGTACAGTCTGGCGTATCTCGACCGGACCAACTATGGCTTCGGCGCGGCTGCGGGCCTGGCGACCACGCTGCACATCGGCAACTCTCGCTCCGCACTGCTGGGGGCGCTGTTTTTTCTGGGATATTTTTTGTTTCAGGTGCCGGGCGCGGCCTATGCGCGGCGGAACAGCGCCACGCGCCTCGTTTTTTTTGCGCTGCTAAGCTGGGGCACTCTGGCCGCGTTGACGGGTGTGATTTGGAATTTCTGGCTACTGGCAGTCGATCGCCTTTTGCTTGGCGTTGCGGAAAGCGTTATCCTTCCGGCCCTGCTGATCCTGCTGACCAATTGGTTTAGACGCGCGGAGCGGTCCCGCACCAACACACTGCTGTTCCTCGGCAATCCCGTAACCGTTCTATGGATGTCCGCGGCGACCGGATATCTGATTCAGGCAGTCGGCTGGCAGAAAACATTCATCTACGAAGGAATTCCATCCGTTCTCTGGGCGTTCGTCTGGCTGCTGCTGGTTCACGACGGACCGGAGAATACGCCGTGGATGAGCCAGACTGCTTGCGATTCTCTGAAGCATCAACTGGAGCAGGAACAGCAGGCCATTCCTCATGCGGCGAACTTCAGGTCTGCGCTGAAGAATGGCAGCGTCGTGTGGCTATGCGTCCAATATTTTCTATGGAGCGTCGCGGTCTATGGATTTGTGCTGTGGCTGCCGACGATCATCCGGCAAGGGTCCTCCAGCAGCATCCAAACGACCGGCCTGCTCGGCGCCGCGCCGTACTTGCTGGCCATTCTGCTGATGCTGCTGGTTTCGCACCTCTCCGACAGGACACTCCAGCGCAAGCGCTTCGTGTGGCCTTTCCTGATGCTTGCCGCGACCGCGCTGCTTGGCTCTTACTTCGCCACCGGGCATAGCTTCTGGACAGCATATGGATTTCTGATACTCGCCGGTGGCGCAATCTATGCGCCGTATGGAACTTTTTTTGCCATGATTCCTGAAATGCTTCCGAACAGTGTCGCGGGAGAGATCATGGCGCTGATCAACAGTTGTGGCGCGCTCGGGGCGTTCTTCGGCGCCTGGCTGGTCGGTCTGCTCGGCGCGGCCACCGGTAGTTCCAGGTCGGGATTCCTGCTGATGGCCGTTTCATCGATGGGTGCGGGGCTGATCATCCTGTTCTTGCGGGAATCGCCGCGGAAGAGGCCTGTAACTGGTATGGAGGCACCCTGATCCGTGGATAACATTGCGTTCAAGTTGATGCGATATCCAGAAAGCCGCGTGGAGTGGCGACCAAACAGGCCGCTAGATGCGTGTTGGCACTAAGTTGAGTAATTATGGAGGCAAACTCAGGGTTGCCGTGCCAGTAATGCGTGTACCTTAGAAGATAGTTTCGCTTTGTTGGGCCGACCTTTTCGCCGGTGCATCCCGTAGCGGTAAACATAGGATGAAAGCAAGTAAAGAACCCGTGCGGCAGCCTGGAATCAAGGATATCGCAGATGCGCTCGGCATCTCGAGGCGCTCTCGGGTTTGTTCACGCAGGCCCTGCTGCTGTGTTCGGAAGCTGGGCTGGTGAAGCTGGGCCATGTGTCCATCGACGGAACCAAGATCAAGGCGAACGCCAGCAAGCACAAGGCGATGAGCTACAAGCGCATGAACGAGACCGAGGCGCGCCTGCAGCAGGAGATCGATGCGCTGCTGGCGGCCGCGGAAAAGACCGATGCCGAAGAGGATGCGCAGTACGGCAAGGATCGGCATGGCGACGAGTTGCCTGCCGAGTTGCAGCGGCGGGAGAGCCGGCTGCAGAAGATCGCGCAGGCCAAAGCGGCTTTGGAACAGGAAGCCAAAGAAAAGGCCGCGCAGCAAAGCGCCGAGACCGAGCAGAAGCTGGTCGAGCGCGAAGAGGAAGAACAACGTACCGGCAAGAAGAAGGGTGGCCGCAAGCCCGAGTTGCGCGATCCCGATCAGGTTAAGCCAGACGACACGGCGCAACGCAACTTCACCGATCCGGAGAGCCGTATCATGCCGGATGGCGCCAACAAAGGCAGTTTCGTGCAGGGCTACAACGCGCAGATCGCGGTCGATTCCGCGTCGCAGGTGATCGTGGCCGCCGAGGTTACGCAGGAGACCAACGACAAGAAACAATTGCTGCCGATGATCGCGCGGATCGCGGCGAATCTGGAACGGAAGCCGGAGAAGGTCAGCGCCGACACGGGCTACTTCAGCGAGGCAAATGTGACCGATGAGTTAGTAAAGGACGTCGACCTGTACGTGGCGACGGGCCGCGACAAGCATGGCGGCGCGGTGGAGACGAGCAGCGATCCGCCGCCTGCGGACGCGTCGCCGAAGGAGGCGATGCGCCACAAGTTGCGAACCGAGGCTGGACGCGCCGTATACAAGATGCGCAAGGCGATCGTCGAGCCGGTCTTCGGACAGATCAAGGAACAGCGCGGCTTTCGCCGCTTCAGCTTGCGTGGCAAAGAGAATGTCAGCCGCGAGTGGAAGCTGGTGTGCGCGACGAGCAACCTGCTGAAGCTGTTCCGGGCCGGATGGGTTCTGGAAATGGCATAAAACGGCGGGAAAAGGGGCCCGTTGAACCAAAACGGCACAGAAAGCCTGCTATAAGCTACCAACGGGATTACGGCCTGCGCCCACCAGATCGAACACCAGCCCTGCAAACCGCTGAATCGGCCTTAGCGAAACGCTATGCCCGACAGACTCCTAGATAATCGTCAAGCTATGTTTTCTGTCCGTAATCCGTCGGTAAGGTTTGGAAGGGGTTGCGGCGGGGGGGGGTTGG
>JAJZDO010000926.1 GCA_021805955.1 Acidobacteriota bacterium | reverse complement strand
AGAAGCCGTCCACGACTGCACGTAGGGATCGAGAGGATTTTGCGACTCGATCACCGCGATGAACGACAGTGTGGATACCGGGAAGGCCGTTAGCTTGTTGAAGCTTGGAAAGAGTTGATTGCCCAGTTTGGGAAGCGAAGTGTTCTGCGTCGGAGTATCTGAAACGCGAATGCTGTAAGGATAGATATCCGCAGAATCATCGATCTCACGCCCTTCATACGAGTCGAAGAAGATGCCATAGCCGCCACGGAGCACGGTTTTGTCATTCAGCCTGTAATCGAGACCGAAGCGCGGCGCAAACGGCGACTTGAGGCCCGGATGTGGAACTGAGCCGCAGTAGCGAAGAATCGGGCCGCCGTTGTAGCCCACTCCCGGAGCAACCCCGTCGGTCGTCAGCTGCGGGTCGGCGTAGCACAATCCACCCTGAGGATTGGTTGTGTCCAGCCAGAAGAAATGATTGTGCAGCTCGTAGGCTGCAGCGCGATAATCCCACCGCAGCCCAATGTTCATTGTCAGCTTTTCGTTGATCTTCCACGCATCCTCGGCATAGGGTGCAAAGTAGCTGAAGACATGCGTCTGCGGATTGCCTGCCTGCGTCGTCGGGCTGAGTGGACCAGGCACAAATCCTGCCACAGAACCGTAGTATCCCAGCATCATATCCGCCACCGCATTGCCGGTTCCGCACAGCCCCGAAGGCGTATTGCAGGAGCCGTTGGCGCTGTTGGTCAGAACTGTTGAGGCCGCAAAGGACCAGTCGCCGTAAAAGTCGTCGTCCAGGTTGCGGATAAGCTGCCATGAGCGGTAATCCACGCCGAAGTTCATCGTGTGTCGCCCTTTGACCCATGAGAATGAATCGGCAAACTCCCAGGCTGGCGCATCTGAACCCGTGTAAGCATTGATCGGCCCGCCCTCCGTCGTGTACTGCGACAGCCCCAAGCTCGGCCAGCTTTCCTGCAGCGGGCCAAAGGTGGTAAAGACTCCACTCTCCCCCAGCGCGGTCACGGCCGCTGAAGGCGGAGCAGGCGCCCCCTGCGGAGCCTGCGCATCCAGATAGCCAAAGCGGAAGTTGTTCACCATCGACTGGCCGATGCTGATGGTGTGCGAGATCTCCCAGTTCGTCTGCTTCTCATACTGCGTCAGAATGCCGTAATTCAGCGAGCCGGTATTCGGCAACGAGCTGTTCTGGTATGTCGAATAAGTGCCGCGGCCGAAGATCGTACCTAGGCGGCCCAGCGCCTGATCGATGCGGTAAGTCTGCTGATTCGTGCTGAGCGGCAGGCCGATATTCTGCACGAAGTTGGTTGTGCCTTCCGGCTGATTGGGCGTAGTCGGCGTCACCCAATATCCATACTGTATCGCCACCTTTGCTAGTCGATTGGTTATCGCCGAAGTAGGAATCTGGTTGCCGGGAAATGGCTGTCCGGTCGTTGGATCCACCGGCATACAGTTCTGGTTGAGCGCTAGCAGCGCAGTGCAGGCGGATGTGCCGTAGGCTGGCAGTGGCTGCCCGCTCACGTCCTCTTCTGCGGAGAAATTTCCCGTCAGTACCGCAGGGTTCGGCACACTCTCATATTCTCGCTGCCCATTGTTGATGCGCCATCCTTCGTAGTTCGCCATAAAGAAAGTGCGGTCGTGGCCGTTGTAAATCTTCGGAATCACGACCGGGCCGTCGAGCACAAAGCCAAACTGGTTCTGACGCAGCACAGGATTGGAGGTCGCCACGCCGGTCGCCACATCCGAAGCCGTCGGGAACGGCTTCGCATCGTAGGCATTGTTGCGGTTGAACTCAAAGAATGAGCCGTGAAGCTTGTTCGTACCCGCCTTGCTGACCAGATTGATCTGGCTGGCGCTGAAACCGTACTCTGCCGAGTAGGTCCCACTTTCCACCTTGAACTCCTGAATCGCATCCTGCGAAAGAATTACAGCCGGCGTCACCAGCGACTGATCGGTATTGATCAATCCGTCCAGCGTGTAGTTGTTCCCTTCCGGGCGTCCGCCGTTGATGCTGACAGCGTTGCCTTCTCCCTGACGCATCGTTCCCTGCTCGCCGCCCACAGTCACCGCGCCGGCGCCCAGCAGGAGCAACTGCATGAAGTTTCGGCCATTCAGCGGAAGCTGCTCGACCTGCTTCTGGCTTACCAACTGCGAGAGCGCTTCGCTGTCCGTATCGAGGGAAACAGCCTGCGCGGTCACAGCGACCGTCTGGCTCACTTCGCCAGGCTTGAGGCTCAGATTGACTCGAATTTTCTGATCCACCGTCAGTGTGAAGGAAGAAGTGACCGATTTCTGAAATCCCTGCATCTCCGCAGAAACCCGGTAGTGGCCCGGATTCAGAACAGGAGCAATGTAATCTCCAGCGGAACTTGTTACAGTTCGAAATGGAACATTTGTATCCACATTGGTCACCGTGACGACGACGCCTGGAACCACAGCACCGGAACTATCGGTCACTGTTCCCAAAACAGAACCGGTCGCACCGGCCTGTCCATACAGTCTCATCCCCGTCAACACCACAAGCGACAGAACGAGCCAACTCCATCTTTGCATAACCTGCCTCCATAACCATTTCTTGCGTTGCCAATCCTTCGTACCCGTGTGCCTCCGGAAGCAGATGCCGTCGCAAGGACAGAACCAAGAGGCTGCACAAATTTTTGAAGACTGGTAACGTGCGAAACATTACGAAGATTTCGCATTCTTGTCAAGAGAGAATTTGTTTTTGATATGAAATTTTTGGATACTGTTCTGTTGGACTATCCAGTCCCCTTGATCAGGCTCTTAGTAAATCGCTTTTCCGGAAAAGGTGATGAACGAAATCTTCGATGCATGTCTTTGGAAGGTGGCGAGATCTTGCCACCGTAGCGTTCGATGCAACCGCGCGGCCGTAGCTGCGATAAGCAGTTATTTCATCCGACGCATAGAGCAATTCGGCCAGAGGATCGTTCTCTGCGGATTGCGGGGATCAGTCCACGTCCGCCAGCAACTCGGGCGGCACGAACCGGCATGAAGCAGGCCGTTGAAATGACGAGTTGTGGAAAGGACGGAAAGCTATACAACTGTTTTCCGCCCTCTCCACCTGCTTTGAAAATCAAAAAGGACGATTTCCTCATTCCCGCCGCCACGACGAACACTGGGACGAACAGGCCTTCAAGTTGAGAACCACAAAAACTGTCCACCCCAGGAAGCGGCTCAGTGATTAAAATTGGAACCGCGCCTGCATTTCGATGGTTCTAGAACCCAGAGCAGTCTGGGCTTGACCAAAGGCCGGATTACTGTGTACGCCATCGTTGCTGATGACGCTATCAATACTGGCTCCATCCAGGTTCAGCGTGTTGAACAGGTTGTATGCATCCACGCGGACGTCAAGGATCGACGAGCCATCCCCCAGTCCACGCACTTTCGGAAGTCCAAAGTCCTTGATCAGGGTGATGTCCACGTCTTTGTATCCAGGACCTGTAAGTGTGTTGCGCGCAACTTCGGGAAGTGGCGGGGCGGGAGCTATCGCTGGAAATTTAGCGGTAGGCAAGGTAAAGGATGGAACAGTAAAGTAACTCAGAGCACCCTTGGGATAATTTTTGTTAAATGCTTCTGTGTTGGTGGGATTAGGACCTGATTGGAAAGCAGCATTGCTCTGACTCTTGCCAGCGCCACCCAGGTATTTTCCTGGCCAC
>JAJZDO010000772.1 GCA_021805955.1 Acidobacteriota bacterium | reverse complement strand
CGAGGCGCGCAAGCTGCTCGTAAAGTTGTTTAGAGGTCATCATGGCTATTCAATGAAATACTTGAATAGTTTGGCAAGATTGTCAAGAGAGAATGAGGCGAATGGACAAACTACCTCTACTGAACCATCCGGTCGATCAACCGAGCGTATTTACACCGGACAACCTGATTGAGAGCGTCCGCCGCGCGCGGCAGATTCCCGAAGGCCCCATTCCAGAGCTGTGTTTTCTGGAATTTGACGGTGATCTAACCGACTGGCTTGTCGCGCAGAATCTGGCAAAGCCATTCCCTGCCTGGCCCTGTTTTCACACCACGATGTTCGAGCTGGTCCTTGAAGGGATAACTTACGGAATCATCCCGCGCACAATTGGCGGACCTTACGCGGTGTTGATTGCTGAGCAACTAGCGGCGGCCGGCGCGAAGTTGATCGTAGGGTTGACCTCTGCCGGTCGCGTTTCGCGTGAATTGCCCTTGCCGTGTCTGGTGGTTGCGACCGGCGCAATCCGTGATGAGGGGACGTCGCTTCACTACCTGCCGCCAGGTAAGGAAGTTGCCTGTCCATCGCCTGGAACCGCTGCAGTCATCGAGCAAGAGTTGACCTCAACTGGATGGCCTGTTCGTACGGGCAGAGTGTGGACCACGGATGCCCCGTACAGGGAAACACAGGCTCAGTTGGATCATTGGGCCTCTGAAGGAGTGCTTGCGGTCGAGATGCAGGCTGCTTCGCTATTCGCTTTTGGCAGCGCCAAAGGCGTAGCCGTCATTTCGATTGCGATGATCAGTAACGCCGTGGATCACGACGGCGAGCAGTTCGATACCGGGACGCTGCAAGAGGGTTTCCATATTCTTGAGGCTTGCGCCCGAGCTTTCAAGGTTGTTCATTGAGTGGATGGACATTCGTTTCTGTGGAGGCAATCATCCGTTATGAGGATCTCAAATTTGCTTTTGAGGTCGGAATCCTTCAGTTCGGCTGTCTGAAGCAATCGATAGTATTCGACTCATGGCGTGAAAGTGGGCACTCACTCCAAGTACTTCTTGCCGCGCGTGATTGACCTTGTCATGAAGAACAAGCGAGCGGTAACGTGCTGGAATTGGGGATTGGATCGGGGCTGAACCTATCGCGCGAAGGGCCTGATGTTCAACAGGCCTATGACGTGAATTCGCTTGGTGCGGCCATGGATGCGCTTATCCGCCCAGCGTTCTTCCCAGTGATCGAGATAAGCCTGAGCATCTTCCAGGCTCTCGAAGCGTTTGCCCCTGAGTGGCGTTTTTGTGCGTGGGCCACACCCGACTCGACCTTTCCTTTCCGATCGGGATCGCGCACCTTGCAGGGCAGCGCTGTCACCCCGTAGTGCGCCAGCACATCGCGATAGAGAGGATTCAGGCGGGGATCGTAGATGTCAGCGGTAAGAACACCTTCACGAAGATTATCCAGAACGACGATGCGCGGGCAGCCACCAAGTCGGCGGAAAGCCTTCTCGTGCAACTCGGCCCAGATGTGGGCGCTCGATCGGAACAAAAGCAGCCGCACCGATTTGCGGCTGTAACCCAGCGTCATTACGAACAGCCGTGTGCGCCGGTACTTGCCCCTCTCCGGATCGCGCACCATCGGCCCCGTGCCGTAATCAACCTGGGCCTCTTCGCCAGCCAGCGTTTCGATGATCACCCGGGCTTCCGGCGACGATGCCCCGCGCAGACTGCGCACGAACCGCTGGACGCTCTGGTAGCTGCTCGCGAATCCGTGGCCGTCCACTAGATCCTGCCAGATCCCCATCGCGTTCCGACCTCGGCTCAACTCAGCTTCGATCAGTTCCTGATAATTCGCGCAGGCGCTTGCCGAAATCTTCGCCGCTCGAGAAAATGGCCCCGAACCCGGCAAAAAGCCGGTAATCACCTCAGTGGCCGGTTTTGCTTCGTATTCGCTTTTTGCCGGCGCCGACTCTGAGGAGCCGGTGGTCACCAAAGCGGCCGCTTTTGCCAGCGACTTCTCACCCCAACTGCCGGGAAGACGGATTACCACTCCCGCCTTGCGCAGGTACTCGCCCACCGTTTCGCGATGAACCCCTGTCGCTTCTTCAATCCGCCGAAGCGACCAACCCAGACGCCCCAGCGCAATCACCTGTTCTCGCTTCTCTCGCCTCAAGACATTACCCATGCGACAGAGGCTATTGCGCCCCTCGCCGTAATGTCCGAACCTCACTCAGAGTGGCCGCTTTTGGGTGATCACCAAGGTCCACTGCGACAGTCCACTAAACAAAACATGGGGATTCTGCTCGCATGCCACAACTTTTATCCACGTTGATCCAGACATTCCGCCAGCGCGATTCGGACAGAAAGCGCTTCACCCGCAAGGATACGGACCACATCGAAGCATAGCTGGTCCTGAAGAATCATCTGTTTAAAGTCGGCGCGAGACATTCTGTATACCTCAATCTGCTCAACAGCGGTTGCAGTCAACGAGTTCGGTTTGTTCCCCATGATTGCGGGCAGGCCAAGAAGTGATCCGGCCGGTTCGTTTGAGGTGTAAGTCAGGAGACCGGCCAGATCATTTCCGGGCGAATACAGCTTCGATGGGAGAGTTGGAGAGCATTCCACGTGGTCCTTTCGCCGCCTTGAACGCTTACCCTTCCTCAATAAGACGGAAAATCAAAAGTGCGAAAAACTCTGGACACTACCTCTCTGTCAAAGCTGAGAAGTAAGTGGTTGGTGTTTGCGCATTTTCTTGCCGGGTTCAGCATCAATATAAGCTTGGTTGACATCATATTTGCCGGTATCACCGGTTTCTTTTCGTAGTTCATCCAATCGTGCGCGTAACTGTTTGGCCAGCGGTGCATACTGCGGATCGGGATAGAGATTGTTCATCTCGTGCGGATCGTTTTGAAGATCGTACATCTCGAACGCTTCGGGTTCCAGATAGTAGTGGATAAATTTATATCTGTCGGTTCTGATTCCGCGATGAGGCAGGACGTGTTCCGCCTCAGGATATTCGTAGTATTCGTAAAGCCACTCCTTGCGCCAGTCTGCGGGTTCTTTTCCGCGCAGGAAAGGGACAAGACTTTTCCCCTGCATCTGTGCTGGAATCTGCGCACCCGCAAGCTCCAGCATCGTGGGCGCAATATCCAGGTTCAGGGCCATCTTTTCCGTGGAGGAACCTGGGCGGACCATTCTCGGATAGCGAATTGTCATAGGCACGCGAATTGATGGCTCATACATGAAGCGCTTATCGTACATGCGCCACTCTCCCAGGAAAAACCCATGGTCCGAGCTGAGAATAATGGCGGTATCGTCGAGCGTTCCCTGCTTTTCCATAACGTCCATGACGCGACCAACGTTAATGTCGTTTGATACCACGCCGGCGTAATGATCTTTCACTATCTCTTCGAGTGACCGGGGATCATCCTTGCCCACTTCGCTGGTGCCGATTTTGTCATGCGCTTCTCTCACCGCGCGCGTCTTGTCCGGATAGCCTTTCAAGTCATCGTCAAATGAGCTGGGCACGGGAATTTGCACGCCGTCGTATAGGTTGACAAGGTTCCGCATTCTGTAGAAGGGAGCATGTGGCGCATAGAACCAGAGGAAAAGACAAAAGGGCTTGTCATGTTTCTGCGAGACCCATTGCACGGCGTGGTCTGTCAACAATTCGTCGACGTAGCCATGGTATTGTTTCGGCTCGCTGAATTTTCCAGAAACCGCCTCAGACATGATGGGATGGTAATAGTCCGTCTGGCCGTTGAACCCGAAGAAATAGTCCCAGTAGCGGTCATGCATTGCCCCCTGCACATGGGATTTCCCAATGAAGGCTACCTCGTACCCTGCCTGGTGGAGCAGATCGGAGATGACAGGAAACTGCGGCGGGATAGGACGATCGCGGTTGTCGATCGCTCCCGTAACGTGGGAGTAGAGGCCAGTCATGATGGTTGCTCGCGAGGGAAGGCAAAGCGCATTGATGACGAAGGCATTCTTGAATGTCATCCCCTCATGGACCAGGCGGTCAAGATGCGGCGTCTGAATGATCGTATTCCCAGTGGCATGCAGTTCGTCGTAACGAATACCTTCTCCTAAAATAAAAAGAAAGTTTGGAGGTTTGGTGCCCGTACCGTTCGTAAGCGACATAGCACTCAAGGCTGATGAGGCCAAAGTTGCAGCTCCGAACGCACCTGCGGCAGACTTCAGAAATGTGCGGCGAGATGGCGACTGGGTGGGATCGATCTCAGTTGGTTTCATCGCAAGTGTCCTCGAGTAATTAAATTACCGCGCATCAAGTTATCCTTTCGAATGCCAACCATTGGCGAAAGCGTGAACTATTGGGGAGTGGAGTGCCTTGTCGAATAATTGCTCAGGCAAATGACGAGCTCTCCCTCTTGGTATGTCATCTGTTTTCATCCTGTGTCGGAGGCAGTTTTCTTTTTTGGGTGTTTGAGCAATTCGGCATGCAACGCAATTCTATATTGTTCTGATACACATCAAATAAATAATACCTGTCAGCGGAGAGCCTGTCCATCATTTTTCGGTCCGGATGGAAATTCATATCTCCTGGTGTATTTTGATTATTCGAAACTGTGATGAGACAGCCTCACTCTCGATCGACTATTTCACGCACGGCTGATCCGATGGAAAGTGGAAGGGTAGGCGTCGGGTAATAGGGAGGGAAGCCTCGCTGGTCTTTATCGAACGGTGCAATCCCCGTGGTGTTGACATACCAGTGCAAGAGTTGTTGTTGGAGTCCGCATTGGATGTCGGCGACATCTCGATCTCCGAAGCGGTTGTGGAGTTCCTGGGGGTCGTCCTTGTAGACATAAAGCTCGCTTTGTCCCTGTGGGCGGCTGACAAGTTTGTAGTCATGCGTGCGGACCATTGCAGCACGGCTGATGGTCTCTGGATGCTTGACCTGCAAATCTTCTTTGGGATAGTAGAGCGAGCCTGGGGTCGCATTGTCCTCGAAACACTGTGGCTCATACTGGTTATATCCACCTTCGCAAAACGCCGCCCGTTTGGGATCTCCAGCGCCGCCGCGGACTTGTGGCATCAGGCTGCGGGCAAAATGGGTATGGTGTGCCTGAGTGTTGGCGAGATCCAGGCATGTAGCCATCACGTCGAACAATTCGACCATGTTTTCCGAGCTATTTCCCTGCGTCCCGCCGGGAACGCTCGCGATGAGAGGAACATGCGTTAAAACATCTTCGAGACCGCTCGGCCATTTCTCGACCAGTCCATAGTCGCCTGCATAGTCTCCATGATCGGACAAAAGAAAGATCGCTGTGTCGCGCCTGTGATTTGTGCGTTCGACAGCTTCGAGCAATTCCCCCATCAGCCAATCGCTGAAACTGACCATTCCGTAATACAGCGCCCGCACTTTGCGGAAAGTATCTTCAGGCAGGCCATCCAGTCCATACGCCTTGCGGATGCCTGCAATATAGTTTGGCTTCCGCGGCAAATCTCGTGGTCGCAATCCATGAATGTCCGCTGGGCTATACATCGTATTAAAGTCTTCGGGCGAAGCATAGGGTGGATGCGGCGAAGACAGTGGAAGAAATATGCAAAAAGGGCGGTCCGTTTCCTTACGTTCGAGAATCCGAATTGCAGACTGGATGTAACCGTACTCCTGTGTTTCCCTGCGGTCTCCCTTGGCCTCGCCAATGAAAGTGTCCGGGCCAATAATTTTTCCTGAGGAAGAGCGTGATTTGTGGTGTTCCCCCGCAATCCGGACCGGTGCAGGCTCCGGGTAGTTCCACATCGTCACGCTCTGATAGAAGGACTCCGCTGCCAATGCATCGTTCTTGCCATACCAAAAGATGTCGTAGCCAGCCTGGCGAAGATAGCGAAACATGTTCGGCTCGTTGGGACGCAGAAAATAAAACAGGCTGCGATGGCCGCGCACGCTCGTCGGCCATCCAGTCAACAAGCTACAGCGTGAGGCGCCACAGACAGGGAACTGTACGTGGCAATTCGCGAATCGCGTTCCTTCCTGCGCGAGCTTGTCGAAATTTGGCGTCCGTGTCAGTGGGTTGCCATAGCAGGCCAGGGCATCCGCCCGTAATTCATCCGGCATAAAAAGAATCAGGTTGGGTTGCGAGTGGGTCGGCTTATGCCGCAGTTCTTGAGGCGCCTCCGTCGATCCTCTTTCGCCAACTCCAGACTGACCTGCAACCTGGGAGGCCAGACCGCCTAGCATGGCTGCACCGGACGACCCGAGAAAACCACGCCGTGTCCATCCCTGTTCAATCATGTCCACACTCCCTGTGCCATACTCGCACGCTCCATGCTCGGCTCACCACCGCGAAAACCATTGGGCAGAACACGTCACAAACACTATCACAAATTGAAGCGTTATGGCGTAACACAAAACAAATAAAACAGACAGAACGAAATTTAGAGTTATGCACACAGATGTCTTTCGAGAATACCCAGAGATTGCACTCTTCTGTACTGCTCTATCCCATCGCTTTCTGATCTTGACAAATGAAAAGTCGGTATGGTCTATTGGACATGTTTACGCGTTAAACAAAACAATATAGAAGCTCATATAGAGGAATATCTGGGTTCTAGTCCACGAGCCGGGCGCGGGCCAATCAGGAGAATTAAAGAGATGGATGAAATGCGAGGGGTAACAGGGTGCAATTTTTGCGATTCTCCCAAGGCCGCGCATCGACGTATGCTGTGGAGAAGCGTTGCAACTCCCTTATGGTTCCGAATTTTACTCTTGCTGTCCATCGCAGTATCCTTTGCCGGCCAGAGAACTTTAGCGCAGATATCCAGTCAGGTGGATAGAAATGACCCGCGTGATTCGGTCGCAGTAGAACAGAAGGTAAACAGCATTCTGGGACAGATGACGCTTGCCGAGGAGATTCATCTGGTCGGCGGGGAAAACGCGATGTTTATTCCAAGCGTGCCTCGCCTTGGCTTGCCAGTGGTCAGAATGTCGGACGGCCCGCAGGGCCTGCGCAACACGGTTCCTTCAACGGCGTATCCGGCTGGGATTGAGCTTGCAGCCACCTGGGATCAGTCCCTGGCAGAACAAGAGGGCCAGCACCTGGGCCGGGATGCGCGCGCGCGTGGAGTGAACGTTATCCTCGGTCCAGGAGTGAATATTTATCGCGCGCCAATGAACGGGCGCAACTTCGAATATTTCGGCGAGGATCCCTATCTGGCCTCGCGCACTACGGTCAACTATATCCGTGGGGTCCAGAGCCAGGGGGTAATGGCCACCGTCAAACACTTTGTCGCCAATAATTCGGAATACGACAGAGACAATCTCAACTCTCAAGTCGATGAGCGGACCCTGCGTGAGTTATATTTGCCGACATTTGAGGCTGCGGTAAAAGAGGCTCATGTGGCTGCCGTTATGGACTCGTACAACCTGGTCAACGGCCAGCATATGACGCAGAACCATTGGCTGGATACGGACATTCTGAAGAAGGACTGGGGATTCGATGGCATCCTGATGTCCGACTGGAAAGCCACCTACGATGGAGTCGCTGCGGCCAATGCAGGTCTCGACCTGGAGATGCCCAAGTCCATATTTATGGATGCCGCCACGCTGATTCCCGCGGTTCAGGACGGAAGGGCGCCAAAGTCCGTCATAGACGATAAGGTGCGGCGCATTTTACGCCGAGAAATCGAGTATGGACTGTTAAGCGGAAAAGCCGGGCCGGACCTTTCGATTCCTCTGTACGACGAAACGGACCGGGTGGTTGCGCGGAAGGTGGCGGAAGAGGGGATGGTGCTGCTTAAAAATCAAGGCCATATCCTGCCGCTGGATTCCACGCGCCTGCACACGGTCGCCGTGATCGGCCCAGACGCATACCCTGCCATGCCGACGGGCGGTGGAAGCGGCCACGTCTCAGGGTTTCAGCCAACCAGCTTCTATACGGGAATCGCGAATTATCTTGGACAAAAAGCAACTGTGACCTGGGACTCTGGAGTTCAGTTTCCCTCTGCAATCTACGATCAAACCGTATTTACGGATGCATCCGGTCAGCAGCAGCGCGGCCTCCAGGCGGAGTATTTCAGTACTCCAGATTTGACAGGCCCTCCGGTTGTCACCCGTACGGATCGAATTCTCGACTTCAAGTGGTGCGATAATCGGCGAGGATGCACAAAATTCGCACCGGTTTCCGCCCGCTGGACCGGCTATTACAGTCCCAAAACTACCGGGCTATATTCTATTGTTTCTTCGGCAACGGGGAACAGCTCCGTCCGCCTTTATCTGAACGACAAACTGGTCTTTGAGCAGCATGGAGCGGAACCCTATGGGCCGCCGATGAAACCGGTCCAGCTTACCGCAGGGCAGGTGTATCGGATACGTGTGGAATATCGCCGAGGAACATGGGTCGGCGTTGGGATGGACCTTGTCGGCCTGGGTATTGTTGCGAACAGCGAGATCGTCAATCCTGCAGCCATCGACCTTGCCCGGCATGCAGATGCTGTGGTTCTGTGCGTGGGCTTCAATCGGGACCTGGAGCGCGAAGGCGACGATAGAACCTTCAATCTTCCCTTCGGACAAGAGGAACTGGTCCGTGAGGTAGTGAAGGCGAATCCACATGCCATCGTGGTGTTGACCAGTGGCGGCGCGGTCGATATGCGGGCATGGATGGACCAGGTTCCAGCCATCCTGCAAGCATGGTATTCCGGCCAGGAAGCCGGTACTGCCATTGCGCGCGTGTTGTTCGGAGACACGGACCCATCCGGCAAGTTGCCAATCAGTTGGGATCGCAGCTGGGAGCAGAGCTCGGTCAACAAAAGCTATTATCCTGAGCCGGGACAAGAGAGTGTCGATTACAAAGAGCGCCTGCTCTTGGGATACCGGTACTACGATCAATCGACGGTCAAGCCGCTGTTTCCGTTTGGCTATGGGTTGAGCTACACGGATTTTTCGCTGAGCAATCTGCAGGTTTCCCCTGAAGGCGCAACCATTGGTCAGCCGGTCGAGGTTTCTGTGAATGTGAAGAACATCGGCTCCCGCGCCGGAGATGAGATCGTGCAGATATACGTTGGAGATCCCTCCGCGAAGGTCAGCCGACCGGTCAAAGAGCTGAAGGCTTTTGCCAGGGTGTCGCTGGCTCCGGGCGAGAGCAAGCATGTGATTTTGAAACTCGATCGGCGATCCTTTGCGTATTACGATATAGCCAGCCATGGATGGGCTGTTGACCCTGGGAAATTCGTCATCTACGCCGGAAACTCCTCGGTGAATGTGCCTTTGCAGAAAACGATCATCCTGCACTCTCTGACGAACGCTTCCATGCCGGAACAAAGCCATTCCCCCGAGGCGGGAGTTATAGAAAAGTAGGCCCATCGACTATGAGTAGTAATGCTTTTCACGTAATGACGAAGCCGGTGGGTCCGATCTGTAACCTGGACTGCAGGTACTGCTTTTATTTAGAGAAGGAAAATCTTTATCCAAATGTCTCGAAGTGGGCGATGCGCCCCGAGGTGCTGGAATCTTACATCCGGCAATATATAGATGCGCAGCCGACCGATGTCATCCATTTTGCCTGGCAGGGTGGCGAACCGACCTTGTTAGGCGTCGATTTCTTTCGCAGGATGATCGGGCTACAGAAGAAGTATGCGAATGGCAGGCAGATTGAAAACGCTTTTCAGACGAACGGGGTACTCCTTGATGATGCCTGGGGACAGTTCTTTGCGGAAAACAAGTTTCTGGTCGGGCTTTCGATCGACGGGCCGGAACATCTTCATGACGCCTACCGGGTAGATAAGGGAGGCAAAGGAAGCTTCCGGAGAGTTATGGCTGGCATGGAGACCCTCAAGCGGAATGGTGTCTCTTTCAATACGCTTACGACCGTTCATCGCGCGAACTCCCAACACCCGTTGGAGGTCTACCGCTTCCTGCGCGAACAGGGCAGCGGATACATGCAATTTATTCCAATCGTCGAGAGAAAGACAGCGCAGACCACCAGCGATGGGTTGACGCTGGTGCTGCCAACTTTTGCCGAAGAGGCACAAGTCACAGAATGGTCGGTTGAGCCGATGCAGTTTGGGAAATTTCTGTGCGCAATCTTCGATGAGTGGGTGCGGCACGACGTAGGCAAGCAGTTTGTGCAACTCTTCGACGTCTCGCTAGAAATGTGGTTTGGCCAGGAAGCCAGCTTGTGCGTGTTTCGCCGCAAATGCGGTTCTGCATTGGCGATGGAGCATGGCGGCGACCTGTATTCCTGCGATCATTTCGTGTATCCGGAAAACCGCTTGGGAAATATTATGGAAACTCCTTTGGCGGAGCTGGTGGATGCTCCGCAGCAAAAGAAATTTGGTGAAGACAAGGAGAGCACGCTGCCAAAATATTGCCAGAGATGCGACGTTCGATTTGCATGCAACGGAGAATGTCCCAAGCACCGTTTTCTTACGACGCCGGATGGCGAGCCTGGCTTGAATTATTTGTGCGCCGGATACAAGATGTTTTTTCACCACGTAGATCCGTATATGCAGTTTATGGCAGGCCAATTAAGGCAGCAACAAGCACCAGCGAACGTGATGCGATGGATCGCGCAGCAGGATGCTGAGAAATCTGCGAACGGCAAGGTGGGTCGCAACGCGATGTGTCTGTGCGGCAGCGGGAAAAAATACAAAGCATGTTGTTTGAGATCAGGACAAGCCGGACCTTCGATAAACCAGTCCAACGTAGTGCTGTAACAAGGAATCAATCATGATCAATCGACGGGATTTTCTGCTTTCTGTGGGCGCATCGTTAGCGACCCCAAGCCTTGGCGCGATAGAGATTCCAGCTGAGCAAACTTCTCACCAGCCAACGAGGTCCAATCCTCCCACAAAACCTAACTTTATCGTGATGATTTGCGATGACCTGGGATATGGGGACTTAGGATGCTACGGCTCGAAAATCCATACTCCCAATCTGGATGCAATGGCTCGTGAGGGAATGCGTTTCACGCATTTCAACACACCGAACCCCACCTGTTCGGCATCTCGCGCCTGCGTACTTACCGGACGATATGCGCAGCGCTGCGGCGTGACCCGAGTCTTCTTCCCCTATGACAAAGGCGGGATGAACCTGGACGAATCGACCATCGCCAATGTCTTGAAGCCGCGCGGTTATACCTCTATGTGCATCGGCAAATGGCATCTGGGGCAGACCCCGGAATATTTGCCGACCAGCAGGGGGTTCGATCATTATTTTGGCGTTCCCTATAGCGTGGATATGTCGCCGTTGCCGATGATTCGCGACACAACCATTCTTGAGGAGCATACCGACCGCAACCTGCTGACCCAGCGGTATACAAAGAACGCGGTGGAGTTTATTCAGTCCTCGAAGGATCAGCCATTCTTTCTGTATCTGGCATATTCCTATCCTCATATCCCGATTCACGCCTCGGACAAGTTTCGCGGTAAGTCGAAGCAAGGAATTTACGGGGACGCAGTGCAGGAGATCGACTGGAGCGTGGGAGAAATTCGTCGCACCTTGCGCGAGCATGGACTGGAAGAAAATACTCTGGTCCTGTTCACGAGCGATCATGGGCCGTGGTATCAGGGCAGTCCCGGCATGCTGCGGGGCCGCAAAGATACATCGTACGAAGGTGGATGCCGGGTACCGCTCATCGCAAGCTGGAAAGGTCAAATTCCGGAGGGAAAAGTATCGGAAACCTGGACCTCCAATCTCGATATTCTGCCGACCCTGGCAGCCTTGAGCGATGCGCCGCTGCCAGAGAAGCCGCTCGATGGCCTCAACATATCGAGCCTTCTGAGCGGTAAAAAGGACAACATCGAGCGCGATGTCATGCTGTATTTTTCAGGCGACGACTGGAATGTTTACTGCGGGCGCTTGGATCACTGGAAACTCCGTTTTGCGGAGCATGATACGCCGCCCTATGATTTGAAGCCCCTGCAGGGCCGACACACGTATCGATTGGCGCATCCGGAACTCTACAACCTGTCGGATGATCCGATGGAAAGCTACGATGTCGCGCAGGCAAACCCTCAGCTTGTGCAGCAGATATTAGAGCGAGTGGATGCAAAAATACCGTCCTTTCCGCCTACAGTGCAGCAGGCCTATC
>JAJZDO010000668.1 GCA_021805955.1 Acidobacteriota bacterium | reverse complement strand
ACTTACTTTTCCGTTCGGACGGCCTCTCGTTCGCCTGCTGATGCAAGAGGATGTACGGTATCCATTTCTCCAGGCCACGCGCTCGCTCTCCGTGCGCAACTGCAACCATCTGCCTCGGCCATCTCGTGAGAAAGGATACCCTCCCCCATGAAACCCCAAATCCCCCCCCCGCGCGCGCATTTTTGCGTTCGTGCTTTGTTTTCTTGCCTTAGCCTGCTTCACGCCGCAGGCTCGCGCCCAACAAGGGACGCTCGAAGGCACAACGAATATCCCGGTTGAAGGTGGCACCTTGAGCTACCAGACCTATTTCTACTCGGCCAACTGCGGCCCCGGCGCCTACTTCAACCAGACCACGTACACCAACTTCACATTTGCCATTGGAGGTGCCACCTTTCCGCTCGGCGCGCAGCAGGTTGTCGCTCAGGGTTTCGGCTCCGTCAGTTGCCCCAACTATACGCAACCCTCCAGCGTTCCGATTCCTCTGCCAAACACGAACAACTCACCTGTCCAGGCTGGAGAATGTGTGTACACGTTTTCCAACGGAGGCGGTAGCGCCTATTGCCCGACTCTGAGCACATCCACGCTTGGGCCGGCTTATCAGGTCGTTTCCATTCTCTATGCGCCTCCCGGCAATAAAAGTACGGAAGGTCTGGTTTCAGGAGTTACCGATGGCACAATAACCACCGTCGGTAGCAACTTCACTTACGCACAGACGATGTCGTCTACGAATAGTGTCCCCGGAGTTCTCACCTTCGGCGGCTTTTACGGATCATCCACAACGAGTTCGGACTCGTTAGAATTTGTCAGCACATGGCAGAATGCAGTCGGCGCAATCAATGACACCTCCACATCGCCAACCCTGAACAGCGGGAATTACGATTCAATCGATCACACCAGGGATGACATCGCCATCTGGCTGAATCCGCTGGTTACAGTGGTCACCGACGAAGACACGAACGAACAGATCAGTTACCAGATGTCGAGTGCGCCGACTTCCGGCACATCCACACCCTATGCCGATGTGCTGCTTGTTCCCGCCGGTGATATGATGCCGAATTCTTCTGGAGCAACGACGGTACCAAACTCCGTCTTGATTCCGCAACAGATATCGGGGACTTCCGGATTAACCGTTCCTGGACTTGCCAGCATCTGCAAAAATCTGAACAAGACTGAGTATGTTGCAAAAAACTGTGGAACCGATCAATGCGGATGCACTCCTGCCGATTTTGCGCAGATTGTAGCGCAGGATGCACTGCTGAATTACAACACGACAAACTTCACGTCGAATCCAGTGCCGGGAAGCACATCTCCGGCATCTGTTGACGTATCTGGAACGACATGCACGGCAACCAACCCGGTACACACCTATCCCAGTTACGCAATCCCTGACTGTCGATACGTAATTATTCCTGCAAGCCAGGGAAGCACGTCTTCCGAGCTACTGCAGTTGAGTGGGTCCAGCGGCTCCTCCTTACAAAACAAGGTTCAGGACAGCACCATTCTTACGACTGGGTCCAGTAACTCCTACACAACGGGAATCACGATTGGTGCGAGTACGCCGATCTATGGGCAAAAGGTCACGGACCAGTGGACCTGGCAGAACTTTGAACGCACGGGTCAGTCCAACGGTGGCTTCAACCAGATGAATGTGTTGCTAGAAACCACGACAGCAGCATGCCAGGAGGAGGTTGCTCTTTACGAAGACACTCTTTACCACACCATTGTCTTCCAGACTCCCCAGGATCCTTCGGTCACTGGATGCTCACAAAAGCCGTAATGAGAATCGGAGATTGCGGAGCAGACAAAAACTTACCCCTGAATAGGATGACCGTGCGGAACTCAAATTGGATATCGATGTTATCCCTGCTTTCTTTGTGCGCAGGGATTCAGATGCTCACTTCGTGCGGCGGGGGATCGGCTACGAAGACGATCCAGCCGCCGCCCTCGAAGCTGGTATGGACCTGGGAGGCTGGTCCGATTGATCCAAGCGGAACGGGAACGTATGGAACGCTGGGAGTTGCCTCGCCACAAAATCTTCCTGCGGCACATTTCTCCGCGGCTTGTCAGATGGACGCCTCCGGCAATTTCTGGCTCTTTAGCGGCAATGGGCCAAGCGCGCAGACGCAATGGCCAAACGATCTTTGGAAATACTCCAACGGCGAGTGGACATGGATGAGCGGTGCCTACATTTCCAACGAGCAGGGAAGCTATGGAACTCTGGGTGTGGCTTCGAAGCAGAATCAGCCACCGGGCAGGATCTTCGCTGCTTCCTGGGTGGATGCTCAGGGGAACTTCTGGATCTTTGGCGGCGGAAACCAACTCTATCTCAACGACCTCTGGAAGTTCACTCCGTCCAGCGGGGAGTGGGCCTGGATGGGCGGTCCGAGCCAACCGAATCAGTCAGCTCCGGGCATCTACGGAACCATGGGCCAGCCCTCGCCTAACAATCTCCCCGGGCCGCGGATCGGAGCAGCAAACTGGACCGACCAACAAGGCAACTTCTGGCTTTATGGCGGTATAGGAAACGACGCCGTAGGCAGCGTTGGCTATCTGCTTGGCGACATGTGGCGCTATGCGAACGGCGAATGGACCTGGATGGGAGGCTCCAATATTGCTGGGCCAAGCCCGATCTATGGAACGCAAGGTGTTCCAGATGCAGCGAACACGCCGGGCGCGAGGTTCGAGCCGGCGAGTTGGACCGACGCGCAAGGCAATTTCTGGCTCTTCGGAGGCCTCTCTGTGGATGCGAACTTACAGGAGGTGTATCACAACGATCTGTGGGAGTTTTCGAAAGGCAAGTGGGCGTGGATCAGCGGTTCTGACATGGCCAATCAGCCGCCGAGTTACGGCACGCAGACTCAGCCAGCGCCAACAAATGTTATCGGCGCACGCACAAACCCCCAGGTCTGGGTTGACGCCCAGGGAAATTTCTGGTTCTTCGGCGGAGACGGACTCGATCCATCCGGTTCCACGATTCAGGTGGGGCTGCTCAACGATCTCTGGAAGTTTGATCTTTCCAGCGGAGAATGGACATGGATGAGCGGCAACGATTTCCTGAACGCCATCGGCTCCTGGGGAACGCTCGGAGTCCCGTCGCGTCAAAACGCACCTGAAAGCCGCTCAGGCTCCTGCGGATGGACGGATGCTTCCGGCAATCTCTGGCTCTTCGGTGGTGGCACCGAGGCTGGGGACCATAACGACCTGTGGAAGTACACGCCGTGAGCGGCATTGCATGCAGCGGACGCGCGTTCGCGCCGTGACCGCTCCCGGTGGCATTGCATGCAGCGGACGCGCGTTCGCGCCGTGACGCTCCCGTTGGTCGCGAGTAAGGATGGACTGAGGACGACGGGAAAGCAAAAGCAGATTCCCTGCGGGAATGACAACAAGAAGAGCAAAGGCAAGAGCAAAAGCAAGAGCAAAAGCAGATTCCCTGCGGGAATGACAACAAGAAGAGCAAAAGCAAAGGCAAGAGTAAGGGTAAGGGCAAACTGGAGGGGAAAAAGGAAAGGCGCGGCGATGGATGCCGCGCCTCTTGTGTTTGTGGATGAGTTCTGCCTGGTCTCAGTCGTAGTATTCGAGGCCGAGGTGGGTGATGAGGTCCTGGCCCATGATGTGGCGCAGGGTGTTTTTGAGTTTCATCGACTGGATGAAGAGATCGTGCTCGGGGTAGAGGTCGGT
>JAJZDO010000139.1 GCA_021805955.1 Acidobacteriota bacterium | reverse complement strand
CGGTGCTTTCGTATCTTCCGGCGCCAACTCCAGTGGAACATCCCCGGGAAAGCGAAGGTCGATGCCGATCAGGTGCGGATAACGTGCATGCCACTCTGCGATATGCGCCAGATACATCTGATAGCGCGCGGCGAAATTGTCCGCGCCAAAGTGGACCAGCAGGTCCGAGCTTCCGTCAGAAAGCGTGGCACGCAGATCGTCGGGGTCAGAAAGATCAATCTCGGAGATCTGCGAGGAAGCGTGCGGCTGCGCGTGATCGAGATCGGCAATGAATCGCTGATACAGCGCCATGCGCTCCTGCGGCGAGGCCATCGCTGGATGTGCATGCAGACCTGTGATGACAGGAAACGAATAGTGGTGCATGGCCATACGCGAGGGTGAGATCGGCAGGAGCACCCCGTCCGCATCCACAAGTTCGACGTTGTCGCCGTCGCGCGCAAAGGCAACCGGCGTGCGCTCAACGATGTGAATCAGGATGCGGTCGGGAAGAATGCGCATGACGGTGGCCTGGCGTACCCAGGGAATCGACTCCAGTTCTCGACGGCGCTGAGCCAGTGGGACAAAGAAGATGCTATGTCCAATGTCCTGTCCAAAGACAGAGAGCATTTCGCTGCGCGTGACCTGAGCCGAGTTGCTCGACTGTACATTGCCAGGTCCGCCGAGAGAGGCAATCTGGCCACTGTGATCGATGCGGAAGTGAACGTCCCGAAGGAGATAGCGACGGAAAAGAACGCCGGCGGCAACGACGACAGACAGCATGGAAACAGTCGCCAGGGCGAACGCAATCCAACCGGCGCGCGATCTTGGCAGAAACCGACGTCGAGCGGCAGGAAATTCACGGACAGCCGCCCCGGCTGTCGCGCGTGGAATGTTGCGTGGTCGCGGATTGGCCGTCCGACGAGCAGGAGCAGAGTCGGCGAGCACATCCAGCTCATCGCCGCCCGCCTCGGCAACATCGTCCAGTCCCGGTAACTGTGCCTGCCGAGGGCGCTCAGGGGCACGACGGGCAGAGCCTGTGGGAGCGCGCCATGCTCCGCGGGTTGAGCGCGGCAGACGCGACGCCTCGTCCACGGGATCTGCGTCTTCCCAGAGCGTCGTTGATCTGTTTTTTGTCGTCACGACCGAGCCAGGTCGCGAGAATCGCCAAGATTGAATATAACTGGCGAGGAAGAGAACGCTACATCCAATTCAGTGCCAGGAACCCAGCCAGTTACAGGGTTGGTTTCCAGGGCCAACCAATTGACACAAGCTGACAAAGAAAGAAACCGAAGTGATTTTTTCAGCAGGTGGGAATGGAAAAATCACCAAGCGATTCAAAGCAGGGACGAGCGAGCAGATACCCCTGCATCAGGTGAATTCCAGCGCTGCGAAGGCATGCAAATTCATCGATCGTCTCGACTCCCTCCGCCACGAGCGCGATACCCAGGCCGTCACACAACTCCACCAGCTTGCGCACGATCATCTGTGCGGCTGACCTCTGATGGATATTGCGCGTGAGGTCCATGTCCATTTTGACGAGATGCGGCGAGATATCGGCAAGCAGATTCAGGCCGGAGTAGCCGGAGCCAAGATCGTCGAGCGCCACTTGAAAGCCCTGCCGACGATACTCCTCGACGATTCCGAGCAGGTGCTTTCGATCCACGACTTCTTCCACTTCGGTAATCTCAAAGATGAGCCGGTCGGTGGGAAAACGCATCTTAGCGGCCGTTCGCAGGGTGAGTTGGATGCAGGCGGCAGGGCTGTAGACCGCGCCGGGCATGAAGTTGATGGAAAGCTTTGCGCCGGTCTCCACCAAGCCGAGCATGGACGCCAGTTCGATGGCCTTGACGCGACAGCTTTGGTCAAAGGCATAGCGGTTCTGCGCATTGACCTGCGCGAGAATTGCGCCAGCCGACTCCTGCTGGAGTCCGCGCACCAACGCCTCGTATGCGTAAACCTGTCTGGCTTGAATATCGACGATGGGCTGAAAAGCCATCGTAATGGGTATGGGCGGCTCTACGCCTTCTCGACAAGCCTCGCAGCGCGGAGCATTCATTTCATTCTTCACCATTGGAAAACCAACCTGAAGCCGAATCTCGTCGTGCCTGTCTTTCACGAATACTATCGGCGAAAGCTAACGATGAGATAGTCTGCACGAGAAAAAAGTTGCCCGGAAAGCTGTTTTTGGGTCCCCCAAAGCGAAACGGAGTCAATCGGGATTGAGGGCGAGAAAACAGGCGTCCGCACCGATCGGCCTGCGCAAAGGCACGCCCGCTTCAGCAGGTTATTGTTGTGCGCATGACTCAAATGGATCCTTCCAGCGCGTCGAGGATCATCGGCGCAAGCTGGCTGACGCTCCCGGCCCCCAGCGTCAGGATCAGGTCGCCGCAACCCCCTCAACTTTTTCCGCATTTCCGATAGCAGCCTTCACTCTTGCAAAGAAGTCGTGTACATCCTGATGAATCTCATCGGCCTCCATGGATTCGGCAATCCGTTGGCGAGAAAGCTCGAGACCTGGCAGCGCCCTTCGGACCTGCTGAAACAGAGATTCCGCCCCGGAGAATAGCAGAGACTTTCCATCAACGGCGACAAATACCTGAGCACTCACATTGCGCCATGTGGCATTCGGGGGCAGGGTAAGGTTCTGATTGACAAAGAAATTGCCAACGATTGCTCCGACAGGATCATCGAACAACATCGGATCATTCGAAATTTGACCGTTGATGCTGACAATCCTCCGCCAGACATCCAGCACCAGTAAATAGTTGTCTATGCTCCTGCGCTTCCATTCGTACTGCACAGGGTTATCGTGAGTCGGATGATAGGTACTCTCTTCGTCCCGATCCAGAAGCACCATGCGCTTCGCGCCGGGTACGAACTGCGAAATCGCTTGAAAGTTTGAGTCAGCCTGCCGCACCATGTTTTCTTTGCTCCCTCCGCGCATGAACTTGAAAGTGATGAACGGAATAACTTCTGCGGCATTGCATTTACCTGCCCAGGCTCTCAGAATTCTTTCATCGTCCTCACCCTCGACGTAGACCAGGAGGCGCGCATTTGTGGCATCGACGATCTCCTGATTCGTGAGTTGGCTCAAGGCGAGAATCGCATTGTCGGTAGAACTAAGTCGGGAGGGAATGCCGCTTAGGAGAGAGATGATCTGGCCTGGAGACACGCTGCGCACAACTTCTTCAGCATGAGTCGCAATGAGAAACTGAACTCCGCTCTTCGTACTCTTTTCGCGGAAATACTCCATGACCTCGCGCTGGAGGCTGGTGTGCAGATGAGCGTCTGGCTCGTCGAGAAGAATTGTCGTCGGCCTGTAGCCATAGAGAAATGCGAGCAGAGTGAGAGTCTGATGAAAGCCACTTCCTCCGGAAATGATGTCGTAATCCTTATTCCCATTTCCAGCCGCTTTCCGAAATTCGAGATCGATCTGCGTATCGACACCTGGGCGATACTTCGGCGACTGAAGTTTGACTGAAAACCATTTTTCAACGACCTTGACAATTTCATCCCAGTCTTGCCGTTCAGGATTCATTTTGCCTTTGGTCAAAGGTGGTTCTGGAGTTTGTTGCGCATTCTGCGGGCTGTACACGCGATACAAAAGATTACGCAAAACGCTGCCCGGCTGCGCCTTGCCGACCTGCTTGCGCATCGGTCCATCGTCTCGCCACTCTTCAATTGGTTCAAGACCGGAAAATGGCGGGAAAT
>JAJZDO010000721.1 GCA_021805955.1 Acidobacteriota bacterium | reverse complement strand
GGTGAACGAGAAAAAAGGTCTGACCTTCGCGCGCGGCCTGCGTTCCATTCTGCGTCACGATCCCGACAAGATTCTGGTCGGTGAAATTCGCGACCAGGAAACCGCGCAAATCGCCATCAACTCCGCACTCACCGGTCACCTGGTATTCACTACCGTCCACGCCAACAACGTTGTGGACGTGCTGGGACGTTTTCTCAACATGGGTGTCGAACCGTACAATTTTGTGTCCGCATTGAACTGCATTTTGGCCCAACGCCTGGTGCGCGTCATTTGCGAGGACTGCAAGCGACCCGTTCAATATGACCGTGAGACGCTGCAACTCAGCGGGTTGGATACAAGCGAATGGTCTGGATTTGAATTTCAGGAAGGTGCCGGCTGTATTGAATGCGGCGGCACCGGCTACCGCGGCCGTACAGCAATCCATGAACTATTGGAGCTAAACGACAGAATCCGAGAAATTATTCTGGAGAAACGGCCAAGCTCCGAAGTGCGCAAAGCGGCCCGGGCGGAGGGAATGTCGTTTCTGCGGGAGTCGGCGCTGCAGCGGGTGCGTTTGGGCCTGACAACGCTGAAAGAAATCAACAAGGTTACGTTCATCGAAGCTTCACGGTAAGCTTAGTTAGATGCGTCTTTTTCCAACTTCACTGCAATCCGCAGTGCGTCCACGGCTAGCCTGCGAAATTGCGCCGGATGGTATTCTCGCGGGTAGCTCAGCCGGTGCGGAGTCGCCATTGGGCACGGTTGTCTTTGTGACCTTGCCGGAGGGCGCCATCTCCGTCGGCGTGACCGCGCCTTTGTTTCGCGACGTCCATGCAGTCCAGACCGCTTTGAAAAACGCGCTGGACTCTGTCGATACTCGTGGACGGGACTGGACGATCGTTTTGCCGGATGCATGCACACGAGTACACATCCTGGACTTTGACACTTTGCCGGCAAAACCACAGGAGATCTTGCCATTGGTGCGGTTTCGACTGCGTCGCATGCTTCCGTTCGATGCCGATGCGGCAGGCGTCTCCTACCAGTTATTGAATGCTCCTGATCCCACCAGGAAAGATGCCCCGGTGCAGGTAATTGCGGCGGCCATATCGGCGGAGATACGAGAAGAAGTCGAATCCATGGTGAGAGGTATGCAGCGCGAACCCGGCGTACTGTTACCGGCGACCTTGGCAGCGTTGGCGGCGTTGCCTGATACAGGCGCGCATCTGCTGGTCCATACGGAGCAAGACTCCATGACGACGGCCATTACGAATAACGGCGAGTTGCTGCTGTATCGGACGACCGATCGTGCCAATACGGATCCGGGAGACATGGCACAGGCTGTCCTGGTCGCTGCGGCATATTACGAGGACGCCTTGCACGTACCTTTGCAGGAAGTATGGGTGGCGGGTCTGGAGTCGACCGACATATTGCGCCAGCACCTCGCGGCAGACGGTGCATGGCAGATTCCGCTCCGCAGTCTGGTCAATTCGCAATCGTTTTCTGTAAGCGCGGTCCCCGCCCAAGCCGATCCCGCGCGGTTTACGAGTGTGGTGGGGGCGCTGCGCGGCTGATGCGTATTACTCTCAATCTCGCTTCGCGGCCGTTTTTTGAATTGCGACCCATAATCCTGCGATTGCGTGTCCTCGCGGGTGTGCTGGTTGCTCTCATGCTGGTGCTTTTCCTTCTACTGCGCCAGGCGGAGCTGAAGGCCGATCGCGCCGAGGACATCGCCCATCGATGGACCGTCGCTTCGCAACAACTGCAACAGGAATGGCAACAAGACCAGGCCCTGATGCGTGAACCGGCCAATGCTGCTACGCTCCAGCGTTCGGATTTTTTGAATCAAATTTTTCTTCGCAAGTCGTTTTCCTGGACGACGGCGATGATGGACCTGGAACTGGTGCTGCCGCAGGGAGTGCAGGTGACCAGCATCGATCCCCGGATGACGAAAGAGGGGCGTGTGATAATGCGCCTGCGTATCAATGGCCCGCGCGACAAGGTGGTGACGTTGGTCAGTAATCTGGAAAAGTCGCCGCACTTCATCGAACCGCTGGTCGTCGGTGAGACTGCGGATATACAGGGTCAAGGACAAGCCGGATTTCGTCCCACGATATCGGAAACGACGGACGTGAATGTCGAGATTCTTGCCGGGTTCAATCCCGGCAATCTTGCATCGACGGATATCAATGCGGAAAGCAAGAAATCGGGCACCCACCTTATACAGGGTGGAGGGAATACGCGACGGCCCGGCAATGTCGCAACGCGGCATAACTCTCCGGGACGCACGCATCCGGCAGGGAATCGAGGTGTGCGATGAAACTCACCCGACCAAGCTGGACCAACGTTCGCATCACCGCGCAACATTGGCATTACGGGGTGCTGGTATTGCTGGTGTTGCTGAATCTTACATTGGCAGTACGGCTGATTTTTGCCTGGGACCGCGCCAAACAAGGAGATGCGGCGAGCATCGCGCAGAGTAAGGCTCAATATCGTGCGATGAAGCTGAAAACAACACCGCTGAAAGGGTTGGACAGAAAAATCCAGCAGGCAAAGGTGGACCAGAAGGCATTCTATGAAAAGCGGTTCCCGGCCACCGACTCTGAAGTCCTGACGGAGCTGGGGGCGCTGGCCGTTAAGAATAATGTTTTGTTGGCGCGCGGGCAATATGCGCATGGCAAGCCGCAACAGGGCCTCGTCGAACTTCGCATGGAAGCCAGCCTGAGTGGCGATTATGCTCCCATCGTCCGTTTTATTAATGGATTGGAGCGCGATAAGGTATTTTTTCTGATCGATGGCATTGCATTGAATGGCCAGCAAAGCGGCGTGGTCAGCTTACGCATGATTCTTACCACGTACCTGCGAGCTGACACGGCAAACGCTGCCGCGGCATTTCCATTAACCTCAACCGATACCAACTCCACGGAGCAGTAGAGAAACCATGGCGATTCGACTCGGCACCGAGGACAAGAAAAAGCGCTGGATCGCGATGGTTTCCGTGTCTCTGGCGCTGACGTGGTTTGCGCACACGTTGTGGCAGTTGGAGACCGGGCCATCATCGGCGCCGCCGCCCGCCACGACTGAAGCCACCCAGTCGCCCGGCGCTTCGCCTTCCAGCGATGCCGGTACCGTCTCTGGCAGGCCGGCGCAGCATCTGGAAAGCGCAACCAGTCTTGACCCCACGCTGCACCCGGAGTGGATGGCGAAAGCGGAAAATACCGTCTATACGGGCACCAGTCGCAATATCTTTTCCAAGGATTCGCTGCCGCCAGTCCCGGTGGATTCCATTGAGAAGCCCATCGCCTCCGCGCGCACGATGGCGGGGGCAGCGGCTGCAATCGCCGGAACTGCGCCGCCACCACCTATCGACCTGAAGTTTTATGGTTTCGCCAAAGTGCAGAATGGTCGCAAGCTGATTTTCCTGATGCATGGGGAAGATGTCTTTATCGCCGGCCAGGGCGATATCGTCGACGGACGCTACAAGGTCGTCCAGATTAATGACAATTCGGTCGTCATTGAAGACCTTGCCTACAATAACCAGCAGACGTTACCGCTGCTGATCAGCTAGCCGCGATTTCTCACACGGATCGATTTCATCCGACAGCTCGGCGGTCTGATAGGGCAGAAGGGTGGTTGTTCGGTCTCGGAGCAGTCTTCAGTCTGGGTTTGGCGCTTTCGTAGAGGTTTTTCAGGCTCGAAGCATGATTTTCCGCATAG
>JAJZDO010000171.1 GCA_021805955.1 Acidobacteriota bacterium | reverse complement strand
TACGCGTAGAAAAGTGTCGGTGGCCAGGATTTTTCCCGCTTGCGCCCTTCCGCATTGCAATCCTCGTAGTTTTCGGGGAGTAGTTCAGCCTGGTTGAGCACTTGGTTCTGATCCATGGAAATTCACTGATTCGGTGTTGTTTAGCGCTAAAAATCCGTCCAAAAAACTCACGTCGGTTCGTCCAAGATTGGCAGCCTTGAAGTGGCGGCTCGCGCAAACTATTCATTCCATGAAGCTTATTAAACGCATCCTCTCCTGGGTTTTGGAGCGGGGCGTCACGTTGAGAATGTGACACTTTCCAAAACTCTCAAAAGAAATCGTAAATCTGTGTTCGATTGAGTTCCCTGCGGACACCATTCGCGAAGCTGACAGGGTAGGATTCCCAGGGACACGCCCAGCGACGATCCTCGAGTCAAATCGATTGCGATCAATGCGACAGCCGCTCGGCGAATTGTTGGATTTTGTTTCGCCAGGATTTCGAGCCATTCGGCAGCGGCGAATCGAGCCCGGTGACTTCATCGACGGCGAGATTCGAGGTTCCCAATTCCGAAATGGGCATATCCGGCTCGGCGGAAGCGGCGTCGAGCAGCCTCACGAAGTCGCAGGCAAAACGCGCAACGGTGGGTTCGTCAAACAGATCAGTGGAGTATTCAAAGGAGCCGCAGATTCCGTCCGTGTGTTCACGCAATTCCAAGGTGAGATCGAACCTGGCCATACCGGGCGTAGTGTCGATGGGAAGCAGGTTGTCCGGCTGGGCTGTCATGTCGGAGTCAAAACCAAACATGACCTGAAAAAAAGGAGAGCGCGGCGACCTTGGATCGGGCTTCAGCAAGCGAACCAATTCCTGAAAAGGAATATCGCTGTTCTCATAAGCTTCGAGCGCCGTCATCCGCACGCGTCTCAAGAGCTGGCGGAAGCTGGGCCTGCCTTCCATCTGGCATCGGAACGCGAGCATGTTCACGAACATGCCAATGAGAGATTCGGTCTCAACCTGCTTGCGATAAGTGATAGGCGAACCAATGCAGAAGTCTTCGGTGTTGGTCCGCTGATACAGCAGAACAGCAAGGGCTGCCAAAAGCGTCATAAACAGCGTGGCACCCTCCTGCTGGGCAATTTTGTTCAGCGCATCTCGCAAAGGGCCACCGATGAGGACAGGAGTTGTTGCGGCCCATGGGGCCCGTTTTTCTGGATAAGGTCGACCGTTGTTTAGCTCCAGATAGGGTGGGATTGCCGCCAGCTTCTCTTTCCAATACTGCAATTGCTTTTCGATCGCTTTATCCGCGAGATGTTGCGTCACCCAGATCGCATAGTCGGCATATTGAATGGGAAGGGGAGGAAGGCTTGCCGCCTCACCGCGCACCACCGCCTGGTACAGCAGATTTAATTCTTCGCAGAGGATGATCAGCGACTTACGATCCGCGATGATGTGGTGAATGCTGGAAAATATTGCATTCCGTCGTTCCTCCAGACGGAACAGGTGAAATCTGACCAGGGGAGCCTGCGACAGATTAAAGGGCTTCTGCGCTTCGGCAGAGATTAAGGCACGAAGTGTCGGCTCGCGATCTTTTTCAGGAAGGGTGGATAAGTCTGTAAAGGCCACCGGGGCAGGTACCGAGGGCGCGATGGCCTGAAACAGTTCGCCATCTTCCTCGTAAAACGAAGTGCGCAGGATTTCATGCCGAGAGAGCAACTGATCGACAGTGGACTGCAGCGCCGCCAAATCGATCGGCACATCCAGCAGAAACCCTGCGGGGATATTGTAGGCAACATGGCCTGGATCAAAGTGATCGATCAACCATAGGCCTTGTTGTGCATGCGTCTGCGGAATTCTTCCAGATCGCTCGGCGCGTGTCAGAGCAGTTGAAAGGTGTTGCGTGCTCAAGACCCGCTGCGACAGCAGCTCGGCACTCGGGAATTCTTGCACATTCACATCGCTCGCGTCTGGCATGGATAAAGGGGAGCCGGAAATGACCATTCCCGACGTGGGCCGAACACGCTGAGCTAACTGCGCCGGCGTAGGAGCATCAAAGATGATGCGCAGCGACAAGTTGACCTTATAGCGCTCGCGCAATCGAGCCAGCACTTGTGTTCCCAGAAGAGAGTGTCCTCCAAGCTGAAAAAAGTCGTCGTGAATGCCGACGGGCTCAACTCCCAAAAACTCCTGCCATGTGTCGACGATGAATTGCTGAACTTCATCTTCAGCGGGTGCAAAATTGTCCGGCAATGCCGATCGGGGATGAACATTCATTGCCGGGCGGGCGGCTGTCGCGGCCAATGCGGAGGAAAGGTCGGCAATCTTCGCACTTGCTTGTTTCTGACGACTGGCAAAATCGCGGGTTGAAATCAAAACTTGCGAAAGTGGAGACGCCAGCAGCCGGTCGAATACGTCGGTTGCCTCCTCGGAGGTGATGCCATGCTTCAGATTGTCGTCTCGAAAATGCGCCAGGGCTGCGGGTAATTCCATTTGCACTGCCATGCCGACATCCCGCCAGGTATCCCAGTTCACCGATACGACGCGGGTTCCGGATGGGTTGTCGTGCGCAGCGGCAAACCCGTCGAGATACGCATTCGCCGCGGCGTAGTCGGCCACTCCCAACGATGGGGCCACCGCGCTGATGGAGGAGCATAGCAGAACAAAATCAAGATCGGCTGCTGGCAGGCATTCACGAATCCATTGCGTGCCCTGAACCTTTGGAGAAAGGACCGCCATCGCCTGGTCGCGTGATTTGCCTTGAATCAGGCCGACTCCCGCGAGGCCGGCCGCATGCACGATGCCGCGCACGGGACCGTACTGCGCCTGCACAGTGGAGAAAAGACGCTCCATGGCCGCTTTGTCAGCGGTATCGGCGGTCATGACTACCGGCTTTCCGCCAAGTTGCTCAATGGACTCTACACCCTGAATTCTTCGTTTCAGGTACTCGGATGTTTCCGTCGCTTCGAGCAATGCTTTCCATTCTGAAGCCGGGGACAAATCATTCCGCGAGGTGAGAATCACGCATGCCTTTGCAGTCCGAGCCAGGTGTTGCGCCAAAACGAGCCCAACGCCACCCAGGCCCCCGGTGATCATGTAAGTACCACCCGACCGCAGGGGAATACTTTGGACATTCCTTCGCTCACCCTGCGTCTTTTCAAACCGGACCGGCTCAAAATATTGGATCCAGCGCGCGGATCCGCGATAGGCGACGATTGCATCGGCCGGAGAGGAGAGCAATTCGGCAAGACACTGGTGGACCGCCGCCTCGGAGTTCGAGGCGAGATTGTAGTCGATGACGCGGGAAGCAATGTTTGGGCATTCAAGCGAGATCGCTCTGAACATTGCATTCAACGCAGTGGCGATCGGCGAAGAAATCGGCTCTCCTAAAATGCTATAGGCGCGATCCGAGAGAACGCTGAATTCAGTCCGCTTTCCGGGTCCGCACGCTTCTATCGCCTGGGTCAGAAACAGAGCGCTAAATATGGTACGGTCCAAGGCTGCTTGCAGATCGGCTTCGCCATTTGGTTGCAGCATCCAAGCGTGAACCACGCGAGTGGGCGCATGTCCACTCGCGTGCAGGTGTCGCAATAATGCCATATGGTCTTCAGGGCTTGCCGGATCGATCTCATAGAGGTCCGGCGCGATCCGATGGAAATTCCTTCCACTGCGAACACGAATTGCGTGGCCATGCGACCTGAGTTCGGCGGAGAGCCTGCCTGC
>JAJZDO010000500.1 GCA_021805955.1 Acidobacteriota bacterium | reverse complement strand
CCATGTCCACGTAGGTCATTACATTCTGTTCCCGGTGTGCGTGATAGGTCCACCATGGAAGGCCATGGACGCCGGCAAGATCGTTGACAAAGATCATGACCATCATCGTGAGGCCGCGAAATACGTCAATCGAAGCGATGCGCGATGTCGGTGTCGTCACAGTCTCGGGAGTGGCGACCAGAGTAGGCCCGGCGCTCATTGTGTCACCGCCTGTCCAGAGGCCAAATGGTTCGCAGCCAGTCCAAGATCGATGGCATTCAATAACTTGCCAGAGGGGTCGCTTCCATACTCCCAGAACATGATGCCTGCAAGTTTGTGATCGATGACGTACTTGCATTTAAGCGCTAACGATTCCGGATCTTCATAGGACACAAATATTTGCGTGTGAGGATTGTATAGATACGGGGCCGAGGCCTTTGCATCCCAGTAGCGCTTGTATCCCTGGCTCAGCATCGTGGTGGAGAGTGCGTCGTAGTTCGCATAGGCGTTCGGAACGGGTTCTCCCGATTGGAACAGCCCATTGTCGGTTGCCCCTACATGGCCCCAAACGTGTCCGTAAAATGGAACTCCCAGCACAATCTTTTCAGCGGGAACGCCGGCCGCTTCAAATTCCTTCACGGACTTGTCCGCAGAAATCCCTTTCGGATCTGCCGGATCGACGAAAAGCGGCGCATGATTGCCGGTGAGCTTGTCGTCGCCCGGTTCGTAATAGTCATAGGCCATCAGGTTCACCGTATCGACATACTTTTGCACTTTGGACATCTCTGTATGTTCAAGAAACTCCGACGATGCGCCCGCCGCGATGGTGATGTAGAGATGGCGATGTAGCGGCTTCTGCATCCTGTTGAAGCGCTCGCGCAGTTGCTTCAACAGCAGAGTGTAATTCTGCTTGTCATCCGGGCGAAATACGTTTCCGGCGGCGCCCGCCATACCGGGATATTCCCAATCGATGTCCAATCCATCCAGGTTGTACCGGGTGATAAAGTCGGCGACACTGTCGATAAATTTGGCTCGACTGGCAACGGTTAAAGACGCGTCAGAGAAACGACCCGACCAGAGCCATCCTCCCACTGAGACCAGGACAGTCAAATCAGGGTTTTCTTTTTTCAGTTCAACCAGCGTGGCCAGGTTGGCCGCATCGGAGGGATCGCCCTCCACGATTCGTCCCTGGCGGATATTCGCAAATGCAAAGTTGATGCGCGTCAGCTTTTTTGCGGCGACCTGGTCTGCAGTCAGCAGCATATTGCGAGGGAATACATAGGCAGCGATCACAAACTTCTTGGTCTTGGCATGCGCTGCGGAAGGGAATAAGCCGAGCGGGAAAGCCAGCAGCAGAAGAAGCTGCGCCAAACGCCTCACTATCCGACCTCTCACAAAGGAATGCTTCAAAGGCAATTTCCGAAGCAGGGATTGAATAGTTGTGCTCATTGGTCCTCCTCCGGCATTCTAATCATTATTAATAAATGGGGGGAGTGAAATCGAATGCGATCCTCCAACCTGTCAGGTATTCTGTTGCACGAGGCGTCTAAAATCAAAACTCTGCGATTCCTAGCCTACCTTTCTTTCGCTCTGATCGCTGCAACATGTCTGGCACAAATGCATGTTGTGGTGGACCAAGTCGGCTACGAGACAACGGCGACGAAGCAAGCGCTGGTTGTCTCTGGCGGCAGCCAAGCCGGCCAGGATCCGCCGCAAACCTTCATACTGACAGACGCTGACACTGGCAGCGTGGTGTTGACAGGGCCTTTCAAGCCGGCAGGGCATGTCGACCAATGGGGTCGCACCTTCTGGCTGGCTGACTTTTCTTCCTGGCAGAAAGCGGGTCACTATAAGATCTCAGCGACGAAAAAAACAGGTGCTATTACATCATGTGTCTTCTCGATCGACCAGGACGTGCTGGAACGGAATACGCTCTCAAACGTCGTTTTCTACTTCAAGGGCCAGCGAGCCAGCGGCGATATAAATCGGGCCGATGAGCATCTTCGCTTGCCGGACGGGAGCGGGTTTGTCGACGTGAGAGGCGGCTGGTACGACGCTACTGGCGACTACGGCATCCATCTTTCACATCAAAATCCTACGTCATATTTCAATCCGCAACAGGTGCCGCTGGTCGCGTGGTCGTGCCTTGAAAGCTACCGCATACTGGAAGCCCGCCATAACGATAATTTCACCGAGTACGAGCGTCGATTGCTGGATGAAGGGCTGTTCGGCGCAGACTTCCTGGTTCGGATGAAGCAGCCAGATGGCTCTTTCTTTCAGTCGATCTCTGCGCCCGGAAAAGACAAGCTGGCTAAGGATCGTACGATTGGCAATCCCAACACGCGAACGAAGATAAAGAAGAACGCTGCTGACAGCACGGAAAAGATTGGCATCGCGGAAGGACCGCACGCGTATGAGGCCAGCTTCCGCTCGGGCGGGGGCATGTCGATTGCTGCCCTTGCGCTCGCCAGTACCATGCCGATCAGCGGCGACATGGATCATGCCGCATATCTGAAGGCCGCCGAAGACGCGTTTGAGTTTCTCTCTGCGCACAATCGCGAACTGCTGAACGATGGCAAAGAGAATATCCTCGATGACTATTGCGCATTAATGGCGGCGACGGAACTCTATCGAGCGACCCACAATGCCGCGTATCTCCACGCAGCGGACCAACGAGCGAACCACCTGATAGCGCGCCTCATCTCAAACGGACAGTACCATAATTACTGGCGTGCGGATGATGGTACTCGTCCGTTCTTTCACCCGTCCGATGCAGGGCTGCCGGTTGTCAGCCTGCTGGAATACGAGCAGATCGCAAGTGCCGCCCAGCAAAAACGTGTGCTTGAGGCTGTGTCTCGCTCGTTGCATTTTGAACTATGGATCACGTCCGAAACGAACAATCCATTCGGCTATGCCCGGCAGTTGGTACGCATGGGAGACGGTACAATTCGCAGTGCCTACTTCTTTCCGCATGACACAGAAGCTGCGCCATGGTGGCAAGGTGAAGACGCGCGGCTTGCTTCACTGGCGGCTGCGGCACGCATGGCTGCCCCACTTTATAAAGATGATCCCGCATTTCAACGACAATTGCAGACGTACGCGTGGAATCAACTGCACTGGATAATGGGACGAAATCCTTTCGACGCAAGTATGCTGATGGGGAGCGGCCATGGCAATGCTCCTTATATGTTCTTCCGCTCTTACAAATACACCAGTGCTCCGGGCGCCATTATCAATGGAATCACATCTGGGTTTAACAATGAAGATAGAATTGCCTTCAACCAGGGTTTCGCCAGGACCGGCGAGGACGAAGACTGGCGTTGGACTGAGGAGTGGCTGCCTCACGCGGCGTGGTATCTGTATGCGGTGAGCCTGCCGCATAATTAATGGCCGCAGCTATCGTCTCAAGCTGTAAGAACTGCAAGAAACAGGTCGCAACGCTGTTGTATTAACTCAATAGAATTGCCGGGTTCGGCGTTCTCAAACTACTCCATGTCTGCGCTACACAAGCGAGAAAGCGATGGGAATTGAATATGCAGAATAGAGACAATCGCTCGACAGCAATTTTTCCATCCAGTCAAATCTGGAACGACGGAATCATCGGGCTCAAGTCGATACTGACATGGGCTACGCTGACGGTATTGCTTCTGGTTACGATGCAACTGAGGGCGCAGCAACAACCCTCGCCGGATTTCAGCAGTATTGGACGACTCGA
>JAJZDO010000447.1 GCA_021805955.1 Acidobacteriota bacterium | reverse complement strand
GACCGCGTCCAGGGCAAACAAATCTACCTGCCGCTCAACTCAACCGAACAGCCTGTGAATCGACTGACCGGCGCCGGGATCGACCGCGCCACGCACACTCCCGCCTACAAGGAGACGAGTGTGCAAATGATTCCATTGCCGGAGCAGGGAGAAAGCCCGCTGCCCAGAATCAATTTCCGCTTTGGGCATCCCACGCCGCAAACTGGAGTGGAAGTCGAGCGCAAATGGCTGCGCCGCGATTATCATCTGCCCGGTACCGCAGCCGACGACAAACTGGTACAAATCGCCAATACGCAGGTGTAGACAGGAGAGCATCATGGCCCAGCCGATTCGTACATACACACCGCAGCGAGATGTGCGCGAGGAACTGCGAACCAAAGTGGAGAGCGCTCCTATCGAGCACGCGGAAGCGCTGCTTGCCGCCTATCAACTGCTGCAGGAGGCGCAGGACCATGGCATACTCGATGTCCTGCGTGGCGCCATTGGAGCTGGAGATGCCATCGTTTCCAAAGCGACGGAATATGCCAGCTCTCCGGAAGCCGTTCGTGCCATCCGCAATTTCCTTGCCCTGTCGCGTGTCTTTGCAAATCTGGAACCTGTCAAAGTCGATGCCGTCGCGAAAGCCCTCACAGATAGCCAGTGCCGAAAAGACTTGCAGGGCTGCGAGCCGCCTTCGCTCTGGAAAACATTCCAGCGCATGACCAGTCGCAGCAGCCGTCGGACCCTCGCGACCCTCGCTGCTGTCACCGAGGCCTTCGGCAAAGAATCCGAAATTCCTGAAGTGGATCCGCTGTTCAGCAGCGGCCACGGCTGGATGCCTTCCAAATCCGTGCTTCCACTGGTGGCATTGGCGCTGGCTGGGGTCGCCGGCTTTTGGATTGGCCGCCGCAGCTAAATGCTGGGCACTCAGCGGTCTGAGTTCGCTTAATGTCCGACGACGCTGATGATACTCCTGTCTGATCCGGCCCACGCTGCGGAACCCGTGTGTGTTAGCCGACCGGTCATATCGTTCCAATGCAAGTTTGTAATCTGGGAGTCGCCCTTCTCGTACGCGTAGGTCTTTCCGTCGTCGTTGAAAAGAGTGAAATCGCCATTTGCGCCCGGATATATCTGCACAGCGGCGATCTTTTGCGGCTGCGCGGTGCTGAGAATTTCGCTTCCAAGGGGAATAATTGATCCCGCACGAACAAAGAGTGGAAGGATGTCAATCGGCGCCGAAACATCCACCGTCTGGCCGCCCTTCAATCGCTCGTTGGTCCAGTAGTTATACCAGTCGGTTCCGGCCGGCAGGTAAACTTCACGGCTTGTTGTTCCCTGCTCGGTTACGGGCGCAACCAGAAATGCTGGACCGAACATATACTCGTCGCGAACGTCCGCTACCTTTGGGTCGCCGGGAAAATCCATGAACAGCGCCCTCATATATGGCGCACCCGTCTGGTAGGTGTGATACGCGACGGAGTAGGTGTAGGGCAACAGCCGATAGCGCAGACGTAGATATTTTTCCAGAATGGGCTCGGCTTGTTTGCCATACGCCCATACTTCGTTATGTTTTCTAGCGCCGTGGGCCCGCATTACCGGCTGGAAGACTCCCCACTCAAACCAGCGCACAAACAGCTCTGGATAATCCAGATAATCGTCGACGGTATCCCGTGCGCCCGCAGGACTCACTAGAGGCGTGTGAGCTGGGTGATAATTGGGAGGAAGATGCGGCGAGCGGAACCCTGCAATATCCGTGTCCCAATAGGGCATGCCAGAAGCGGTGAAACCCAGCCCTGCTGCGATGGAGCGCTTCAGCATGTCCCAAGTGGCTGTCATGTCGCTTGACCAAAAGACGGTGCCGTTTGCTTGGGCTCCAAGGTACGCCGCGCGAGCGAGAATAAATACTCGGCGGCTGTCGCCGAAATCGCGCCGGAAGCCATCATAAACCGAAGCTGTATGGAACAGGGGATAAATGTTGTAATATTGGCGGCCTGACCCGACATAGAAGAAATCGTTGATGGGATCGATGTCGGGCTCGGTCTCGTCAAGCCAGATGTAGCTGAACCCATCCTTCTTCACGTACCCGTCCCGGATCTTATCCCACCACCACTTAGCGGCAGCAGGATTTGTGGTGTCGATGTTGGGGCCTATCGAGTTGGGAAGATCATCAAGATCTGGCTTGCCGTCAGCGCCGTGAATGAACCAGTCCTTTTGCTTCATCATGGCGTAGTATTTCGAGTCGGTGGCATAGTGCGGCCACACACTGATCAGCGTGGTGATACCCATCGAATGAAGCTGCTTGTTCATGGCCGCCGGATCTGGCCATCGGCTCGGAACCAGGTCCAGATTGCCGTACTTCGTCATATTAAAAAAGTCCACGACGAGAATATCGAGGGGAAGATTGCGGTCGCGATATCCCTTCGCAACGCCCAGGAGTTCGTCTTGGCTGGCGTAGATCATCTTGCTCTGGATGTAGCCGTATGCGGCTTTCGGCAGCATGTGCGCGGGGCCGGTGAGTTGCCGGTAGCCTTCGTAGACTTGGTCGGTGTTATCGCCGGCGATGACAAAGAACGAAACCCGGTCTCCCACTTCCGAGGACCACACATTCTGCAGGTTGAAGCCGAGATCGATTGTAGTTTTCGAGGGGTTGTCCCAGATCAGACCGTAGTCGCGGCTGGACACCATAAAAGGAACGCAGACCGCCTCTCCGCCAATCGCGTCGTAGTTATGCCAACATTTGATGCGATGGTCGCGCAGATCGAGAAAACCCTGCTGGTATTGCCCCAGGCCATAGTAGTGCTCGCCGGCTGGAGAGTTGAAGGTGGCGGATACACGGTAGCCTAGGTCCGTCTTTTGGGCGTTTGTGGCGCTCCCAGAGGAATCTTTCGGCTGGTTTAGAACCATGTTCCAGCGCGACATGGTCAGGAGCGGCTTTCCGGAAACCGTTGCGATCGAGATCAAATCATTGAAGGGCCCCATCCCGTGACGAGGACTGTCGGAATTGCCTGCGTTGCGCGCAAACGCCGCCTTGGTCGCCTGGCTGAGCGCTAAAATGTGTGGCGGCTGGTTCCCCGGGCCTACGCGGATGACCATTCTGTTCGAGCGAATGACCTCGTATCCGCTAGAATCTTTCTCGTTGGTCCAGCCATTCATTGAAGGTGTACCCACAAACCCGTACCCGGGGACTGCGAGAGCGGCAGGCTTTTCCCTACTCAAGGTGATTCGAATGATGTTGGGTGCGTAGGGCTGCAAGACGACAGTCCGGCCTTGGCGCGAAAGCACAATCTGCGTATCCGCCTGTGTATCCGCGCCCCAGGCAACCCGGCAACTCAGAAAAAACATCCCCAGCGCGAGTGCCACCGCGGTTTTGAAAACGGAATGCGTAACCATCCGGTTCCGGCTTTTTTCCGTTCGCCTGTTGCGAGCCCTTGAGCTCGCTCCAAATCTCTTTTTCATAAATCGCCCCTAACCTAAATTGAGGAACAGGAACATCGCCCGCGAGGACCAGCTCTCGCCTCCATCGAAAGATCGAAACCGGAATTTCCGTTTTGCCTTTCAGCCGCAAATTAATACATTCGCATTCGCCTCTTCTGTTCGCAATCTTTTTGCATCCGCTTTCATCCCAAAGCCCCGGACGTGCCCGGCTGGATTCCTTCAATCTCAGTCATCGTCCAGATCAATTTCGCATGTTTGCAATCCTACACCGCCGCCAATG
>JAJZDO010000336.1 GCA_021805955.1 Acidobacteriota bacterium | reverse complement strand
CACCAGCAGATTGCTGCCGCCTCCCAGCACAAACAGCGGCGCATTTTTCTCGCGCGCAAACGACACCGCCTCCGCCAATTCGGCCTCGCTGGTCGCCTCCATAAACCAGCGCGCCGGGCCGCCAATACGAAAGGTGGTATACGGGGCCAAGCCGATGTTTTCGAGAATCTCCACGAGGATGAGCCTACATCATCCCCCCTCATTTTGGGGCCCAGAAAATGTTGCGGAACCACGGATGTACCCTCGAATGTCCGAATAGCCATTCTCGGTTGGCAAAGACTGGATGGCCCATTTTCCCTGCCTGCAGGGTCGCCGATATACACTAGATTTGGCCGCAAAAACGGCATGGGGGAGCAAACGATATGTATCCAGAGATCATGGTGATTCCGATGCGCGAGGAGCTGACCCGCGCCGGCATCCAGGAAACACGCACCGCCGAGGAAGTGGAACAGGCGCTGGCCAAGCCCGGCACCACGATGGTCGTCGTCAACTCCATCTGCGGTTGCGCGGCCGGCAAAATGCGCCCCGGCGTGCGCATGTCGCTGCAGCACTCCACGCTGCCCGATCAAAAGATCACAGTATTTGCCGGTCAGGATCGCGAAGCTACGGACAAGGTCCGCAGCCATCTGGCGGGTGCTCCGCCCAGCTCACCGGCAATTGCCATCTTTCGCGATGGCAAACTGGCGTTCCTGATGCAGCGCTCGGTCATCGAAAGCTCCAGCGCACCGCAGATTGCCCAATATTTGACCCAGGCGTACGACGAAATTTGCGCCAAACCCACCCCCGTTACTCCGTAACGAAGGTCGTGTTTCGTCGTCGATGCCACAAGGCCAATATGGTTGCTAAGGCAACCATATTGGCCTTTTTAGTTGCCTTAGCAACTATCTACCCCAGGACAGTTCTCCGCTTGTAGCGGATTCACAGTTGGTGTAGTTGATTGCGGGAGCCAACGTCCGATTACTCGCCTTGCAGGCTGCCAAGAACGCGCTCCGGCGGAACAGCGTACACCACCGTCTGGATGCCGTCGCCACGATACGCCTTCAAATACATGCGATGTTCCGGGCAAAGGGTGCGAATCAGCAGCGGCAGACGCCAGATATCTTCCTGGGAGTGATAGACGCAAATCGCAAGAATCGGACGATCGCGCTGAATCACTTGTTGCGCGCCTAGCAGCGCGTCGTATTCTCCGCCTTCAATATCCATTTTGATCATGCTGACGCGCTTCGAAGCGAACATCACATCGATCGGCACCATGTCTATCAGGATTCTTCCCTCATCGGAAACTTTGGATTCCAAGCCGCCCGTATCTTCAAACCGGACTGTGCCGTGATGGGCACCGACAGCACACTGATGGAGACGAATCCGATTGCGGATGTCGGGCCCCAGTGTCGCGACAAAATCCGCCAGCCGCGCAAACGAGTGTGAGTCGGCCTCGACCGCTTCAATCTTGTCGAACTGAATCTCGTGGTCGATCAAACTGCGGATGGTGTCGCCGTCAAAGGCGCCGCAGTCGAGAAAAATATCGTCCGGGCTCAATTGAAAAACATCTGGCAGGAGATACGACTCTTCGACGGCGGGCTGCGAAAGCAGAGAAGGATCGCCAAAAGCTCGAAGCTGAATCTGAGCCAGATATTCGGCAACGGATTCGTCGTCTGCCCACAGCTTCGAGGCCGAAACCACATCTTCCGCATGGGCATATAAATTGTGGGGAAGATCGTAGAGAAGAAATGGCAGAAACTGGTCTGGAAAGCGCCAGGCGATGGGTTCGCTGCTGGAAATGTTGGCGCAGCCGAGGTGTTTCAGTTGCTCTAAAGTTTCCCGGTACCAGTGATTTTCATTGCGAATGGCGATGAAAAAGAGAGCATCCGCACCGAACTGTTCGGCTGCGTCCTCCGGTGACAGGACAGGAATCCCCTCCACCGACTTGCCCCAAAGCGCGGGATTGTTATCCGCAAAAGAAAGCGGACAAACGCCTATGCTGTGTAGCGAGGCAAGCGCGCGGCGACCCATGGTTCCGGCGCCGAAGATAACACATCGTCGATTGCATTCGGCCAGCAGACGGTCGAGGACAGTGTTCTCACGCTCTTTTACGCGCGCAACGGATTCAGACGAGATATCTCGCAGCAAGGTTTCCAGTCTGAAGGCAGAAAAACTTGCAAATGAAGCAACAGCAGAACGAGGGGATTCCATCATCTTCCATCACCTCTACGGCTTGCTATTTAGTTTTTAATCTTGCAGTGGTGTCACGATCATATTCGATAGAAACTCCTCTCTGTCAAGGAAAGGCCACAAATCTTCCAGCGGACGAGAAACGAAAGTACCGTCCGGTTTCTGCGTTGAGGAGAGCCGAGGAGCCCGCGTTTCATCGGGAATCACGTGAACATCGCACAAAACCGGTCCCGGGGTGTCCAGAACGGCACGCACATCGCGGCGCAGATTCTTTTGGTCTGCAATCCGCGCGGACTTGATTCCGTAGGCTGAGGCGATCTTGGCGAGGTCCGGCACTGTAAGGCCTGTGCTTGCGTCGCAGCCGATGCTTTCCTGGCCAAAGTAGTTTTTTTGCGAAGCCCGGATGGATGCGTAGCCATCGTTATTCAGAACAAAAAACTTGATGGGCAGGTTGAGGCGCGCGACCGTTTCCAGCTCCTGGATATTGAACTGAAAGCCGCCGTCTCCATCCACGCAGATTGTCTGCCGACCGTCCGCCGCAAGGCAGACTGCAATCGACATCGGCAGCCCAAAGCCCATGCTGCCAAGGCCTGCGGTGTGATAAATGCGCTGGCCGGTGCGAGTGGGACAGGCCAGCAAAAAGATTTCTATGCCGGCGCCGGAACTGCCGGAAACAAGTTGATCCGCAGCGTCGGTCTCGGTGCCAATAATTTCCGCCAGATGGTAAATGCTGACCTGGCTGTCCGGGTTGCGATGCTCCTCCGTCACCACGGGATAGCGCGTCTTCCAGTCGGCGCATCGGGCATCCCAGGCGGAGCGGTCGCGGGGATGAATCGCTTCCCGCTGGCGCAACAACTCTGTCAGGAACGCGCGCGCATCGGCTTGCACCGGCTGCTCGATGTGCGGATGCAGTTTTGCCAGCTCGGCGGCGTCAATGTCCACGACCACTTTGTGGGCTTCGCGAGCGAGTTTGTCCGGCGCGTACCCGGTAATCGCGAAGTCGAGACGAACTCCCATGGCGAGAAGGAAATCGCAATTCTGCAACGCGAAATTCGCCCCGCGAGCGGCGACCGAACCGGGACGGCCAACGTAGAGCGGCTCATCGCTCGGCACCAGGTCGGCAGCGCACCAGGTGGCCGCGATGGGAATATTCAACAGTTTTCGCAGTTCGTGAAATTCCTTTTCCGCGCGGGCCAGTCGAATCCCATTCCCGGCAAACAGCAGCGGACGCTCGGATTTGTTGAGTGCGGCAATGGCCTGCCGCACTTGTTCGACTAAGTCCGCCTCTGCGCTGGCGTCGCCAGATGCATCCTCCGCGGGATCGAAGCCCTTGAGCGCCGAGAGATCGTCGAGCGGAAACGCCTGCACATCCAGCGGCACATCGATCCACACCGGGCCAGGGCGGCCGGTGCGCGCCAGATACACGGCCTTTTCCATGTGATAGCGAATACTGTACGGGTCGAGAACGGTGACGGCGTATTTCGTAATCGGACGCACGATCGAGACAATGTCGACTTCCTGCACTC
>JAJZDO010001086.1 GCA_021805955.1 Acidobacteriota bacterium | reverse complement strand
ATCGAGGCTGTGGGCTGCGGAAAAACTGGAAAACATAAAGAGGGGAAATGGCCACGCCAACATCAGGCCCGGCGACTGCACAGTAATGAGTCGATCGCATCACAACGCCAATACTATGCATCAAAAAGCGTTACGATACAGAAGTATGAGTCCCTCGCGCGCAATCCGCACCCCTGGTGAGACGCACTATTAGCGGCTCCCGCCGCCTTAGGATGTTTTCGGCTCGCCCTTTGCTTTCCAAAATTTCTCTCAATTTTCGCGCAACAGGCCGATTTCGGCGCTATACAAACCAGGCCATGGACATGGAACATGCTTGAACGACTGACACAAATCGAAGCGCGCTACGACGATCTTTCTGCCCAGATGGCCGATCCGGCGCTGGTCTCTGACCAGCAGCAATATCAAAAGATCACCAAGCAGCACCGCGATCTGCAAGCGGTGGTGGAATGCATCCGCGAGTTGAAGCGTATTGAGCAGGGCATTGCCGACGCCAAGGCCATGGCCAACGAGCCTGACCCTGACATGCGCGCCATGGCGGAAGAGGAATTGGCGCAGTTGGAGTCTGAGCGGCCTGTCGTGGAAGAACGAATTCGCGTGCTGCTGCTGCCGAAAGATCCCAACGACGAGAAGAACGTGATTCTCGAAATTCGCGCGGGGACGGGCGGCGATGAAGCTTCGCTGTTCGCGGCAGAGCTGTTCCGCATGTACACGCGCTTTGCGGAACTGCATCGCTGGAAGGTGGAAGTGCTGTCGATGTCGGAGTCGGGCGTGCGCGGCATGAAGGAAGTGATCGCCATTATTGAAGGCGAGCGCGTCTTTTCGCAGATGAAATATGAGGGCGGCGTGCATCGCGTGCAGCGCGTTCCGCAGACGGAAACGCAAGGCCGCGTCCATACTTCCGCCGTCACCGTGGCCGTGTTGCCGGAGGCGGAGGATGTGGACATAAAAATTGAGGCGAAGGACCTGCGGATTGATACATTCTGCTCGTCCGGTCCTGGGGGGCAGTCTGTGAATACGACGTATTCCGCAGTTCGAATCACGCATTTGCCGACGGGAACGGTGGTGAGTTGCCAGGACGAGAAATCGCAGATCAAGAACCGCGAGAAAGGCATGCGCGTGCTGCGTTCGCGGCTGTATGAGGTGGAAATGGAGAAGCAACAGCAAGCGCTGGCCAAGGAACGCAAGCAGATGGTGGGCACGGGCGACCGCAGCGAAAAAATCCGCACCTACAATTTTCCGCAGAACCGGCTGACAGACCATCGCATCGGCCTGACCATTCATCAGCTTGCCGAAGTGATGGAGGGCAAGTTGCAGTCCGTTGTCGACGCGCTGATTGCGCACGACCAGGCGGAGAGGCTGAAGCAGGACGCGGCCGCTGTATGAGAGGCATGTTCGCGGAGTCGATGACCATTGGCGACGCGATTGCGTGGGGGACTTCCCTTCTGGATGAATCCGACGCCATCCCAGCGGGCCGCAGTCGTGCCGACGCGACCCTGCTGCTGCGTCATGTGCTGGGCATTCCGCACGCGGAGATGTATGCGTATCGCGAACGCCCGCTGAGCGCGCTGCAGACGGAAGCCTTCAATGCACAGATCCAGCAGCGATTGCGCGGGGTGCCATTGCAGTACATTACCGGGGAACAGGAATTTTTCGGCCTGCCATTCCACGTCACGCCAGATGTGCTGATTCCCCGGCCCGAAACCGAGCATCTGGTGGAAGCTGCGATCTCTCGGCTGAAGGATCTTCCAGCCGCGCGCATCGCGGATGTCGGCACGGGTTCGGGGGCGATTGCGGTGGCCCTGGCGCATTCGTTATCGCAGGCTGAAATTGTTGCGCTCGACATCTGCCTGGCGGCGCTGGCGGTGGCCGCGCAAAATGCACAGATGAACCGAGTTGCGAACAGGATCCGTTTTATCGAGTCAGATTTACTGGCCGCCGTTGTGGATGAAACCTTCGATGCCATAGTGTCGAACCCGCCATACATCGCGCTCGCAGAGCGCAAGACATTGCCCATCGAAGTGCGCGAGCATGAACCGGAGCAGGCGTTGTTCGCAGGCGCGACCGGTTTGGAGTTGTATCGGCGGCTGATTCCCGCAGCGCATCCGTTGCTGGTCTCGGGCGGCTGGCTGATGATGGAAATCGGCCACGGCCAGCGGGATGCGGTTCGCGCGTTGTTGCAGGACGCGGATTGGGATGGCGTGGAGTTTCTTACGGATTTGCAGCGGATTCCACGGGTTGCGTTGGCGCGCAAGAGATAATGCTGAGTGGAACGGCCCTCGAACGCAGAGAGAGGGTGTTGGGCAGCCGCCGAAATTTTTTTCGAAACAGGCTGTTGCTTGTTTCCAGGGTGTGCAGGTGAACCTCGGTACGCCATTCTATCGATCGATATCGAAGTCCGCGCGACCGGTATTGCTCTGCGGAGTGCTGGTTTGCCTTGTTGCGCAAACGCTGCAAGCGGCCGAATTGAAAAAACAAACCGCGAGGGCGTTTGACAGCTATATTGCAGCGTCCGAAGGGCGCATGCAGGCGGAACTCCAGAATGGCCCCTTCCTCTTTGTTGACGGCCTGCCGGAGCAGCGCCGGGGGGAAGCCTACGCCCAGCTTCGTGAAGGACAAATTCTGGTAAACCCGGTGAACGCAAAAGTGGAGGGCTCTCCCATGAAAGTCCCTGGCGGCCTGATTCACGACTGGGTTGGCGTGGTCTTCATTCCAAATGTGTCCTTGGCGCAAACGCTCGCAGTCGCCCAGGACTATGGCCATTACCAAGACATCTACCGGCCGGAGGTGAGCCGTTCCAAGCTTTTGCAGCGTAGTGGCGACAATTTTAAAGTGTTCCTCCAGTTCTACAAAAAATCTCTGGTCACGGTTGTCATCAACGCGGACTTCGATATCGATTACAAACGCCTCGAACCGGATCGCGTGGTGAGCGATTCCCACTCCACGCGGATCGCCGAGGTAGAGGACGCTGGACAAGCCGGCGAGCGGGAATTGCCGGTCGATGGCGGGCACGGTTACCTATGGCGGCTCGACAGCTACTGGCGGCTGGAAGAAAGGGATGGCGGCGTGTATGTTCAGCTAGAATCGATCGGGCTCAGCCGCAGCGTTCCGGCAGTTTTTGCGTGGCTGGTAAATCCACTGCTACGAAGTGTGCCCCGTGGGGCCCTAACGGATATGCTTGGCGCAACGCGTAGGTTTGTCGCCAAACCCGACCAGACGCAGCCATGACCAGAGTCGATAGGGTTGGCCCGTCGCCGACACAGATTGCTGCTTCAACCGCGTGCCGCTCCTTTGCGAAACTACAAAAGAAGGGCGCGCGGGGGCTAAACAGATGTGGGAAACACGCCTGAGAAAGTTGAGGAATTCACGATGATTGTTCATGCGTTTTTGTTTCAATGGAAACCGCAGGCCACCGAGCAAGACAAACAACACGCGGCGGAGAGAATTCGCGCCTTGCAGGGACAAATTCCTGGGCTGATTGAGACCAGCTACAACGCAAACACTTCGCCGCGTTCGGAGGGGTTTACCCATGGCGGAGTGATGAAGTTTCGCGATGAAGCGGCGCTCGAGGCCTACTTCACGCATCCAGTACACCAGAAGCTGGTCGATTGGCTGATGCCGCTGTTGGCTGTCGCCGCGGAACTGGACTACGAGGCGTAGCGGGAACTCTGCCGAAACAGCCTTAGAATCTGTTTAAAAAC